>NZ_JBSFPX010000070.1:0-31684 GCF_053588415.1 Mycobacterium sp. NPDC003449 | reverse complement strand
GCTGCGTAGGGGGTTCGGTCCCGGTGGCCCGCAGGCTCTTCGGCCCGGGCAGTGCCGGCGCCGCGGCGCTGACGTTCATGCTGGCCGCCCCGGCGATCAACCCGGTGGTCCTGGTGGCCACCGCGGTGGCGTTCCCCGGCCACCCGCAGATGGTCGCGGCGCGGTGTGCGGCGTCCCTGCTCACCGCCCTGATCATGGGTGCTGCCTGGGCCCGGTTCGGCAGGCCGGCGTGGATCACTCGGCAGCTGCCGGAACTGCCGCACGCCGGGAGCTCGCGCTGGGCGACGTTCACCGAGGCCGCCCGCCACGACTTCCTGTCCGCCTGCTCCTACCTGGTGATCGGGGCGGTGGCTGCGGCCGCCCTGCACGTGCTGGTGCCGCCCTGGGTCTATGAGCATCTGGCTGGGCAGATCCTGCTCGGCGTGATCACCATGGCCGTGCTGGCCGTCGTGCTGGCACTGTGCTCGGAGGCCGACGCGTTCGTCGCCGCCAGCCTGACCATGCTGCCGCTGCTGCCACGCCTGGTGTTCCTGGTGGTCGGCCCCGCCGTCGACATCAAGCTGTTCGCCATGCAGGCCGGAATGTTCGGCCGCGCGTTCGCGATCCGCTTCGCGCCGGCGACCTTCGCGGTGGCCACCCTGGTGGCCACTGGCGTCGGGCTACTCGTGCTGGGGGCGCGGTGAGCCGGGAGACCGAAAACGCGCTGCTGCTGCTGATCGGGGTCAGCGCCGGGCTGATCGCCGTCACCGGGAGTTTCACCCGCTACGTCAAACCGTCCCTGCTGCCGTATCTGATCGCGACGGCGGTGCTGTTGACCGTGCTGGCCCTTGCCGCCATCGTCCGCGACATCCGGCGCGGCCCACCCGACGGCCCCGACGCGCACAACCACAACCACCGGCGCGGTATCGCCTGGCTGCTGCTGATTCCGATCGCCCTGTTGGCCTTCGTCGTTCCGCCGTCGATCCGCCCGGACGCCGCATCGGTCACCGAGGTGTCCTCGGATGTGCTGCGCAGGCCGTTCCCGCCGCTGCCCGAGGGCAGCGCGCCCGAACTCTCGTTACCCGACGTGCTGATCCGGGTGGCCCAGGACTCCGCGGGCACCCTGGACCATCGCACGATCAGCGTCACCGGCTTCACCATGCGCGACGGCGGGGCCACCGATCTGGCCCGCGTGGTGATCATCTGCTGCGCGGCCGATGCGCAGCTGGCCAGGATCCGGCTCTCCGGGCCCGCAGCCGCCGAGCTGGCGGGCTATCCGGAGAACACCTGGATCCGGGTTGAGGGCAGCGTGCCCGCCGGACAGGGTGATTCGGCCCGGCGGACGGTTCCGGCGATGACGGTGCTGCGGGTGTCACGGACCGATCCGCCACCGCATCCCTACGCCTACTGACCGCCCATCGGCAGTAGCGCCATCTCCCTGGCGTTCTTGATGGCGATGGCCACCTGTCGTTGCTGCTGCGGCGTGAGGCCGGTGACCCGCCGCGAACGGATCTTGCCGCGTTCACTGATGAAGGTCCGCAGCAGCTGGACATCCTTGTAGTCCACCTGCGTCACCCCGGCCGCGGCCAGCTGATTGCGCCTTGGCTTCTTGGGTTCGGCCACGGGAGGACGCTTCCTGGCGTTCTTCTTGGCCATTACCAGCTCGACTTCCGCACACCGGGAAGCTCGCCCCGATGGGCGAGTTCACGGACCCGGACCCGGGACAGCCCGAACTTGCGCAGATGCCCGCGGGGCCTGCCGTCGACGGCGTCCCGGTTGCGCAGCCGCACCGGGCTGGAGTCGCGCGGCAGCCGCTGCAGCGCCGACACCGCGGCCGAGCGCTGCTCGCGGGTGCTCGCCGGGTTCCGGATGATGTCCTTGAGTTCGGCCCGGCGTTCGGCGTAGCGCGCCACCAGTTTTCGCCGCTTCTCGTTCTTGACGATCTTGGATGTCTTGGCCATCAGCGCTCCTCCCGGAAGTCGACGTGACGCCGGATCACCGGGTCGTACTTGCGCAGCACGATGCGGTCGGGATCGTTGCGGCGGTTCTTGCGGGTGACGTAGGTGTAGCCGGTTCCCGCGGTGGAGCGCAGCTTGACGATCGGCCGGATATCGTTGCGGGCCATCAGATCTTCTCCCCGCGGCTGCGCAACCTGGCGACGACCGCCTCGATGCCGTCGCGGTCGATCACCTTGATTCCCTTGGCACTGACCCGCAGCCGGATCCGGCGACCTTCGGAGGGCAGGAAGTACGTCTTGGCCTGGATGTTCGGGTTCCAGCGTCTGCGGGTGCGCTTGTGCGAGTGCGACACCGTATTGCCGAACCCCGGCGCGCGGCCGGTGACCTGACAGTGGGCCGACATTGAATCTCCTTCGCTATGGGGTACCGTGGCTTAAACATAATGATAATCGTTTTCAATAGCTAATCGGGAGGAGCATGCGAACCCCTGTTGTGCTGGTCGCGGGTCAGGGCGACACCGACGGCGTCGTCGAGGAGTTGGGCCGTGCGCCGGGGACCGTGGTGGTCCGCCACACCTACGACGGCCAGGTGGTGCTGCGCACCGTCGGGAACGGCGCCGCCAGCTCCGACTGGGCCCTGGAGCTGGCGCACGGCTGCGTGTCCTGCACCGTGCGCGACGATCTGCTGGTGCTGCTGCGTCGCCTGCACCGGCGCAGCGATGTCACCCGTATCGTCGTGCGGCTGATGCCGTGGCTGGAGCCCGAACCGGTGTGCTGGGCCATCGAGAACGTCCGGGTCCGGGTCGGCCCCGGATACATCGACGGACCGGCAGCCCGCGACGTCGACATCGACGCCGTCATCGGCTGCCTCGACACCCCGGCCTGGCTGCCGCAGGCCCTCGGCGAGGACGAACTCGACGACGGCCGTACCGTCGCCCAGGTCGTGGTCGGCCAGGCCGAATTCGCCGACGTGCTGGTGCTCACCCAACCCGAGACCACGACCCTCGCGGTGCTGCGCAGGCTGTCCCCTCGGGCCCGGATCACGGTGGGGCCCGAACGGGTCGAGCTGGCGCTGGCGCACCTTGAACCCGACAGCAGGCGGGGCCGGGCCGACGGCCCGCACGATCCGCTGCTGGCCGGCCAGCCGCCGCTGGACGCCGACGGTGCCGTCGCCATCGTCGAGTTCACCGCCACCAGGCCGTTCCACCCGCAGCGCCTGCACGCGGCCGTCGACCTGCTGCTCGACGGCGTCGTGCGCGGCCGCGGCCGGGCCTGGCTGGCCAGCCGGCCCGACGAGGTGATGTACATCGAATCGGCGGGCGGCGGGCTGCGGTTCAGCAACGCCGGAAGATGGTTGGCGGCAATGGATCCCAGCGAGCGTGCCTATACCGACCCACAGCGGCTGGCGCTGGCCGCCGTCGGCTGGGACGAACGGTTCGGCGACCGGCACATATCGCTGACCGCACTGGTCTGCGGCGCCAGGCCCGACGATATCGTCCGCGCACTGCGCGGGGCGCTGCTGACCGATGACGAGCTGACCAGGGCCGCCGAGTGGTCCAGCTACCCCGACCCGTTCGGCGACTGGCACGAGGACCCGTGCGAGGAATCCGACGACGAGACCGCCACACCCGGCCGATACACAGGAGAGAATTCATGAAACCCGGAATCCACCCCGACTACCACCAGGTGGTCTTCCAGGACGCGTCCACCGGAAAACGGTTCCTCACCAGGTCCACGGCTACCAGCGGGCGCACCGTGGACTGGCCGACGCCCGACGGGGTGCGGACCTATCCGCTGATCGTCGTCGACGTCAGCAGCGACTCGCACCCGTTCTGGACCGGCTCGGCCCGCCACATCGACACCGCCGGGCAGGTGGAGAAGTTCCGCAGGCGCTACGGCTGACCGGCCCTAAGGTTGGGCCATGCGGCTCAAACCCGGCAGGCCCGAGCTCGCCGACTACGCCCGGTTCTTCGACACCCCGGCCGCCACACCGCAATCCCCGGTCACGGTGACCTGGGCGGGGGTGAGCACGGTGCTGATCGACGACGGCTCATCGGCCCTGCTGACCGACGGCTTCTTCACCCGCCCCGGCCTGCTGACCGTCGGCCTGGGCAGGCTCACGCCGTCACCGCCGCGCATCGACGGCAGCCTGGCCCGGCTCGGGGTGCATCGACTTGAGGCCGTGCTGCCGGTGCACACCCACTTCGACCACGCCATGGATTCGGCCGTGGTCGCCGACCGCACCGGGGCGCGCCTGGTCGGCGGGAGGTCGGCGGCCCAGATCGGGATCGGCGGCGGTCTGCCGTCCGACCGCATCGTCACGGTGGCATCCGGTGAGCCGGTGACGCTCGGCGGTTACGACGTCACGCTGGTGGAATCCGAACACTGCCCGCCGGACCGGTTTCCCGGCGCCATCACCGGGCCGGTGCGGCCGCCGGCCAAGGCCGCGGCCTATAAATGCGGCGAGGCGTGGTCGACGCTGGTGCATCACCGGGCCTGCGACCGGCGGTTGCTGATCGTCGGCAGCGCCGGTGCGGTGCCGGGCGCACTGACCGGCCTGCGCGCCGACGTGGTCTATCTAGGCGTCGGCCAGCTCGGCCTGCAGCCCGAGCGCTACATCCTGGACTACTGGGCCGAGACCGTGCGCGCCGTGGGCGCCCGCCGGGTCGTGCTGATCCACTGGGACGACTTCTTCCGCCCGCTGCACGAACCGTTGCGCGCCCTGCCTTATGCGGGTGACGATCTGGATGTCTCCATGCGGGTTCTGACCCGGCTGGCCGAGCGCGACGGGGTGCGCCTGCACCTGCCCACGCTGTGGCAGGCCTGCGATCCGTGGGCGGTCAGCTGACCCGGCGCCAGGCCGGGGGCAGCGGCATCCCCAGCTCGGCCAGCACCGCGCGCAGCCGGGTCGGATAGTCGGTGATGATGCCGTCGACCCCCGCGGCGATCTGGGCCCGCATCGCCGCGGGTTCGTTGACCGTCCACGGGATCACCTTGAGCCCCATGGCATGTGCCCGGTCGACGAAGGCCCGGTCGGCCACCAGACGATAGTTCGGCGAGAGCACGGTGGCGCCCACCGATGCGGCACCGGCGACCGGGTCGCCGTCCACCGCCGGATTCACCCCGGCCAACCACGGCGAATCCGGCACCCAGGTGGTGTCGTCGTAGAGCGCAACCCGCGGAATCGCCGGCTGCGCCCGCGCCACCAGCGGTAGCGTCCGCCAGTCGAAACTCTGGATGTCGACCTTGTCCAGCTTGCCCGCATCGGCCACCGCGCCGAGGATCACCTCCACGAACTCCTCTGGGGCGGCCGAGGTTTCGGGTTTGTCCGCCTCGATCTTGGTCTCGATGTTGTAGCGGACGTCGGCCCGGTACGAGTCGGCGAGGGCGAACACCTCCGGCAGTGTCGCGATCGTGTTGCCGGGCACCACCTCGGCGTCGGGGAAATCGGCCAGCAGCTTGCCGCAGTCGAGTGTGCGGACCTGTTCGAGAGTGAGCTCGTGCACCAATTTCCCGACGTAGGGAAACATCGGGTCGCCGGGGAACACCGGTGCGGTGTCGGCGCATTTGGTGTCCTCGATCCTCGGGTCGTGCCACACCAGCGGCTGCCGGTCCCTGGTGAGGACGATGTCGAGTTCGAGCGTGCTGACCCCGAGCTCCAGCGACTTGGCGAACGCCCGCAGCGACTCCTCGGTCGTCTCCCCACGCCCGCCCCGGTGGGCCTGCAGATCGAAGCCGGTGGGCGCAGCGACCGCGGGCGGGACCGACTGGACCGCGGCGGCCAGGGCGAACAGCATGGTGAGCGAGGCGGCCAGACGCATGGTTGACCACGCTATCCAGCCCGACCGGTACCGTCAGGCCGGCGCGGGGCGTCCTCGCGAATCGTCACCGATTGTTCGACTGGCCGAAAGGATCCCGCGTTGATTCTGGCCCTGGCGCTGCTGGTCGTCGTGCTGGTGTTCGCGCTGGCCCGGCCGGAAAGCTGGCCCGAGGCGGTGGTCGCGCTGCCCGCCGCGGCACTGCTGATCGCGGTCGGTTCGATCTCGACGGACCAGGCCGTCGACGAGGTGACCGGGCTGCTGCCGGTGGTCGGGTTCCTCGCCGCGGTCCTGGTGCTCGCGCACGTGTGCGACAACGAGGGGCTGTTCCACGCGGCAGGGACCCTGATGACCCGCCGCAGCGCGGGCAGCCCGCACCGGCTGCTGGTGCTGGTGTTCCTGATCGCCGCCGCGACGACGGTGACGCTGAGCCTGGACGCCACCGCGGTGCTGCTGACGCCGGTGGTGCTGGCCAGCGCCAGGGCGATGTCGATCCCGGCCCGGCCGCACGCCTACGTCGGCGCACATCTGGCCAACACCGCATCGCTGCTGCTACCGGTCTCCAACCTGACCAATCTGCTGGCGTTCACCACCGCGGGGATCTCGTTCATCCAGTTCACCGCGGTGATGTCGCTGCCCTGGCTGGCCGCGCTTGCGGTCGAGTTCCTGGTGCTGCGCTGGTTTTTCGCGGGTGAGCTGCGCGCCGTGCAACCGGCGCCCGCGCCGCCACCCCCGGAGCTCCCGGTGTTCGTGCTCGCCGTGCTGGCGGCGACCCTGGGCGGCTTCGTCGTGACATCGCTGCTGGGCCACTCCCCCGCGTGGGCGGCGCTGGCCGGGGCGCTGGTCCTGGGGATCCGCAGCCTCGCCCACGGGCGCAGCACCGTCGGCGGGATCGTGCGCGCGGTCAACGTTCCGTTCCTGGTGTTCGTGCTGTGCCTTGGCGTGGTGGTCGACGCCGTCATGCTGCACGGCCTGGACGATGCGATGCGCCACGTGCTGCCCGCGGGTACGTCGCTGGCCGCGTTGCTCGGGCTGGCCGCCGTGGCGGCGGTGCTGTCCAACGCGGTGAACAATCTGCCCGCGGTGCTGGTGCTGCTGCCGCTGGTATCGCCGTCCGGCCCCGGCGCGATCCTGGCCGTGCTGATCGGCGCCAACATCGGCCCCAACCTGACCTATGTGGGCTCGCTGGCGAATCTGCTGTGGCGCGATCTGGTGCACCGCAACGGCCTGAAGGCCCGGTTCGGCGAGTTCAGTTCGATCGGGTTGCTGACGGTGCCGCTGACCTTGGTGGCCGCGGTCCTCGGACTGTGGGCGGGGCTGCGCATTTTTCTCTGACCAGCAGACGCAGAACTGCCCATTTTCACGGGATTTGGGTCAGGTTTGTGTCTGCTCGCCCTAGAGACTGCGGCGCTGGCGGGCGATCTCGGCCAGCACCACACCCGCGGCCACCGACGCGTTGAGCGATTCCGTCGGGCCGGCCATCGGGATCGACACCACCGCATCGCAGTTCTCCCGCACCAGCCGCGACAGGCCCTTGCCCTCGGAGCCGACCACCACGACCATCGGCCCGGAGCCCTCGAGTTCGTCGAGCGTGGTGTCACCACCGGCATCGAGACCGACCACCTGCAGACCGGCATCGGCGTAACTCTTCAGCGTGCGGGTCAGGTTGGTGGCCCGGGCGACCGGAACCCGCGCGGCCGCACCGGCGCTGGTGCGCCAGGCCACCGCGGTCACCGAGGCCGACCGGCGTTGCGGGATCACCACACCGTGGCCGGCGAAGGCTGCCACCGACCGCACGATCGCGCCCAGATTGCGGGGATCGGAGATGTTGTCCAACGCGACCAGCAGCGCCGGTGCGCCGTCGGTGTTTGCGGTCGTCAACAGGTCGTCGGGGTGCGCGTAGGAGTACGGCGGCACCTGCAGCCCCATGCCCTGATGCAGCGCGTTCGAACTCATCCGGTCCAGATCGGTGCGCGGCACCTCCAGGATCGCGATACCGCGGTCGGCCGCGATCTGTACGGACTCGGTCAGCCGCTCGTCGGCGTCGGTGCCGAGCGCGACATACAGCGCGGTGGCCGGGACCTTGGCCCGCAGGCACTCCAGCACCGGGTTGCGGCCCAGCACCAGCTCGGTGTCGTCGGTCTTCCTCCCCCGGCCCTGCGGCCTGCCCTGCTGCTGGCGCGCGGCCTTGGCGGCCTTCTTGGCGGCCGGGTGGTTGGGCCGCTGGTGCGCGGGCGGGGTGGCGCCCCGGCCCTCCAGGCCGCGACGGCGCACCCCGCCGGAGCCGACCGTGGGCCCCTTCTTCGTCCCGGCCTTGCGGACCGCGCCGCGCCGCTGCGAATTACCTGCCATCAGACTTTCCCGTCGCTGCGCTCGCCCGGGCCCGGGATACCGTCCAGCAGCGACCACTGCGGCCCGTCGGCGGTGTCGGTGACCTCGATCCCGGCCTCCTTGAGCCGGTCCCGGATCGCGTCGGCGGCCGCCCAGTCCCGGTTGGTGCGGGCCTCGGCGCGGCTGGCCAGCGCCCACTGCACCAGGACGTCGACGGCGGCCAGCGCCGCCGACGTCTCGTCCCGCGACTCCCAGCGCTCGTCGAGCGGATCGCAGCCGAGGATGCCGGTCATCGCCCGGATCGCGGTGGCCTGAGCCATGGCGCCGTCGTGGTCGCCCTTGTCGAGCGCGCGGTTGCCCTCGGCCCGTGCGGCGTGCACCTCGGCCAGGGCGATCGGGACCGACAGGTCGTCGTCGAGGGCGGCGGCGAACTTCGGCGTCCAGTCCCCCACCTCCACCGCGCCGACGCGGTTGCGCACCCGGTGCAGCAGGTCCTCGATGCCGCAGTAGGCCTTGACCGCGTCCTGCAGAGCCGTTTCGGAGAATTCCAGCATCGACCGGTAGTGCGCACTGCCCAGGTAGTACCGCAGCTCGGCGGCCCGGACCCGTTGCAGCACAGCCGGAATCGACAGCACATTGCCCAGCGACTTGCTCATCTTCTCGCCGCCCATGGTGACCCAGCCGTTGTGCAGCCAGTACCTGGCGAAACCGTCGCCGGCGGCCTCGGCCTGGGCGATCTCGTTCTCGTGGTGCGGGAACACCAGGTCCATGCCGCCGGCGTGGATGTCGAACTCGGACCCGAGATAGGCCTCGCACATCGCCACACACTCGGTGTGCCAGCCGGGGCGGCCGCGCCCGAACGGGGTCGGCCAGGACGGCTCACCGGGCTTGGCGCCCTTCCACAGCGTGAAGTCACGCTGATCCCGCTTGCCGGTGGCCGCGCCCTCGCCCTGATGGACGTCGTCGATCCGGTGGCCGGAGAGCTTGCCGTAGTCCGGCAGTCTGAGCACGTCGAAGTAGACGTCGCCGGTCGCGTCTCCGGAGCCGACGTAGGCATACCCGCGCTCGATCAGCCGCTCGATCAGCTCGACCATCTGGGTGATGTGGCCGGTGGCGCGCGGCTCGGCCGACGGCGGCAGCACGCCCAGCGCGTCGTAGGCGGCGCTGAAGGCGCGCTCGTAGGTCGCGGCCCACTCCCACCAGGGCCGGCCCGCGTCGGCGGCCTTGTTGAGGATCTTGTCGTCGATGTCGGTGACGTTGCGGATGAAGGCGACGTCATAGCCGGTCGCGGTCAGCCAGCGCCGCAGCACGTCGAATGCGACGCCGCTGCGGACGTGCCCGATGTGCGGCAGGCCCTGGACGGTGGCGCCGCACAGGTAGATGGAGGCGTGCCCCGGCCGCAGCGGCACGAAATCACGTACGGCACCCGCCATGGTGTCGTAAAGCCGCAGTCCGGTCACGACGGGCCAGCTTACCGGCCAGATCGGGGCTACTTTGCAGGACCGACCGGTTCGGCGACCACCAGGGCGGTGGCGACGGCGGCCAGACCCTCGCCGCGGCCGGTGAGACCGAGACCGTCGGTGGTGGTCGCCGAAACCGAAACCGGTGCTCCCACAAGCTCGGAGAGCACCCGCTGGGCCTCGTCCCTGCGGGGTCCGACCTTCGGCCGGTTGCCGATCACCTGGACCGCGGCATTCCCCACCGCGAAACCCGCGTCGCCGAGCAGTCCGCGAACGTGGCGCAGCATGTCGGCTCCACTGACCCCGCGCCACTGCAGCCTGCCGGTGCCGAACACCCCACCGATATCGCCGAGGCCCGCCGCGCTCAGCAGGGCGTCGCACAGTGCGTGGACGGCGACGTCACCGTCGGAGTGGCCCGAGCAGCCGTCGGCGTCGTCGAACAGCAGCCCCAGCAGCCAGCAGGGCCGCCCGGTCTCGACCGGGTGTACGTCGGTGCCCAAACCGACCCTCGGCAGGGTCACGCCCCGCGCCCCAATACGGTCTCGGCGAGCAGCAGATCCATCGCGGTGGTGATCTTGAAGGCCAGGGGATCACCGTCGACGATCTGGACCGGGGTGCCGATGTGCTCGACGAGTGAGGCGTCATCGGTGACCGATCCGGCCCCGGACGCCACCGCAGCGTAGGCGCGGCGCAGCACCTCGGCGTGAAAACCCTGCGGGGTCTGAACGGCGCGCAGACCGGCCCGCTCCGGTGTCCCCAGCACCACACCGTTGGCGTCGACCGCCTTGATCGTGTCGGCCAGTGCGATGACCGGCACCACCGCCGGGTGCCCGTCCCGCAGCGCCCGCACCACCCTGGCGATGAGCTCCGGCGGGGTCAATGCCCGCGCGGCGTCGTGGACCAGAACGAACTCGGCGTCATCGGCCGCGTCCACGGCAGCCATCGCCAGCGCGACCGACTCGGTCCGCTCGGCTCCCCCGGCGACCACCTCCGCCGCGCCGCCGAAGATCAGCTTGGCCTCGTCGGTCATGGTGGGGGGCACCGCGATCACGATCCGATCGACCACACCGGATGCCCGCAACCCGTCGAGGGCGTGCTCCAGCAGGGGTTTGCCCGCAAGTTCGACGAAGGCTTTCGGCCTGCCCGCGCCGAGGCGCTCACCAGACCCGGCGGCCGGAACGACCGCAACAGTTGCCACCGCGGGTCAGGACGCGGCGGCCAGAACCTCGTCGAGGATGGTCTCGGCCTTGGCGTCGTCGGTGTTCTCGGCCAGCGCGAGCTCGCCCACCAGGATCTGCCGGGCCTTGGCCAGCATCCGCTTCTCGCCCGCGGACAGGCCACGTTCCTGATCGCGACGCCACAGGTCGCGGACCACTTCGGCCACCTTGTTCACGTCACCGGAGGCCAACTTCTCCAGGTTGGCCTTGTAGCGGCGCGACCAGTTGGTCGGTTCCTCGGTATGCGGCGCACGCAGCACCTGGAAGACCTTGTCGAGGCCTTCCTGACCGACAACGTCGCGGACTCCGACATATTCGGCGTTGTCTGCGGGTACTCGAACGGTCAGATCCCCCTGCGCGACCTTGAGGACGAGATATTCCTTCTGTTCACCTTTGATAGTCCGGGTTTCGATCGCCTCGATCAACGCAGCACCGTGATGTGGATAGACGACGGTGTCTCCGACCTTGAAAATCATCTGATTCGAGCCCCTTTCGCTAGTCCATGTTAACACGGACGCTGATCACACGCGCACCAACGGTGCAGGTCAGGGGCACTGCAGGTAAAGACTAGGGGTTGACAGGGTAGCCAATTCGTGCAAACGCAGGCGCGTTGCACAGCCCGAATAGCACCGCCGCGCAAACCGATCCCGGGAATGTCGCGGACCTGATCGATCGGTTGCCAACCCTCGCATTCCGCCGGTCACCGCGACCTACTACTCTGCATAGTCGAGAACGGTTACCCAGTTCAGGAGGCTTGCGTGAACCGCTTCACATTCCGTGGCTCCGCCGGTCTGGCCGCGTGCGGCCTGGCCGCGGCGGTGACCCTCACCGCATGCGGTGCCGGTCAGGTCTCCCAGACGTCCACTCAGGAGCCGGCGGTCAACGGCGTCAACGCCCAGGCCGGCCAGGTCTCGCTGCGCAACGTGCACCTGCGCGCACCGCAGCAGACCGACTACGTCGAACCCGGGTCGGCGGTCGAGTTGCTGTTCGTGGCGGCCAACGATTCCCCAGAGGGCGACAACAAGCTGCTCTCGATCACCTCCGACATCGGGCAGGTCACGCTGGCCGGCGACGGCACGGTACCGGCCAACGGCGTCCTGTTGGTGGGTGAACCCGACGGCCAGCTGGCCTCGGTTCAGAGCACGGAGCCGGCCGACGCGGTCACCGCCCAGGTGGCGCTCACCCGGCCGATCACCAACGGCCTGCTCTACGACTTCACCTTCAACTTCGAGGACGGCAAGACCACCGTCGCGGTCCCGATCTCGGCGGGCAGCGAGCCGCGCCGCGACAAGACCGGCGACACCGAGGAAGCCGAGGGCGCGCACGACGCCGCCGGCGGTCACTAGACCGCGGGTGTCCTGACCCGGTTGTGTCGGTGCCTGCCGATACTGTCGTGACGTGGCCGCTTCGAAAGTACGTTCGCAGTACCGCTGCTCCGAATGCCGGCACGTCACGCCGAAATGGGTCGGCCGGTGCGCCAATTGCGGCACCTGGGGCACGGTCGACGAGGTAGCCGTCCTCTCGGTGCCCGGCGGCAGGTCCGGATCGGCCCGGCGGTCGGTCGCGCCGAACTCCCCCGCGGTACCGATCACCTCGATCGACCCCGGGATCACCAAGCACTACCCGACCGGGGTCACCGAGCTGGACCGGGTGCTGGGCGGCGGTCTGGTGGCTGGCTCGGTCACGCTGCTGGCCGGCGATCCCGGCGTCGGCAAGTCGACCCTGCTGCTCGAGGTCGCCAACCGTTGGGCCCACACGGGCAGGCGCGCGCTGTACCTGTCCGGCGAGGAATCCGCCGGGCAGATCCGGCTGCGTGCCGAACGGACCGGCTGCACCCACGACCAGGTGTACCTGGCCGCCGAATCCGACCTGCAGGTCGCGCTGGGCCACATCGACGAGGTGGCACCCAGCCTCGTGGTGGTCGATTCGGTGCAGACCATGTCCACCACCGAGGCCGACGGGGTCACCGGCGGGGTGACCCAGGTGCGCGCGGTGACCACGGCGCTCACCTCGTACGCCAAGACCGCTCAGTCCGTGCACCCGGACCACCCGGCCGTGGCCATGCTCCTGGTCGGCCATGTCACCAAGGACGGCGCCATCGCCGGGCCGCGATCCCTCGAGCATCTGGTCGACGTGGTTCTGCATTTCGAGGGTGACCGCGCATCGACACTGCGGATGGTGCGCGGGGTCAAGAACCGATTCGGCGCGGCCGACGAGGTCGGCTGTTTTCAGTTGCACGACAACGGCATCGAATGCGTCAGCGATCCGTCGGGGCTGTTCCTGGACCAGCGGCCGGTGCCGGTCCCCGGCACCGCCGTCACGGTGACGCTGGACGGTAAGCGGCCGATGATCGGCGAGGTGCAGGCGCTGGCCACCTCCCCGAGCGGGCCGCCGCGCCGCGCCGTCAGCGGTATCGACTCGGCCCGTGCCGCGATGATCGGTGCCGTGCTGCAGACCCGGTGCGCGCTGCCGATCGGCACCAACGACCTCTACCTGTCCACGGTGGGCGGAATGCGGCTCACCGACCCGTCCGCGGATCTGGCCGTGGCCCTCGCCATCGCGTCGGTCTATCTCGAAGCCCCGCTGCCGATGAAGGCCATCGCGATCGGCGAGGTGGGTCTGGCTGGCGACATCCGCAGGGTCACCGGCATGGAGCGCAGGCTGGCCGAGGCGGCCAGGCTCGGCTTCGACGTCGCCGTGGTGCCGCAGGGAATCACCTCGGTACCGGCCGGGCTGCGCGCCATCGCGGTCGACAATATCGGGGCGGCGTTGCGGGCCCTCAAGGACATCAGCAAAGATGGCGCCAACTAACGCCCGACCCTAAGGAGGGCTGATGGCGGTTACGTCCGGGGGAAGATCCGGGCACAACGTCGTGCAGCTGGCCCGGCCGACGCTGCGTGAGACGCTGGGGCGGCTGGCGCCGGGAACACCGCTGCGCGACGGCCTGGAGCGGATTCTGCGCGGCCGCACCGGTGCGCTCATCGTGCTCGGCTACGACGACAGCGTCGAGGCCATCTGTGACGGCGGGTTCGTGCTCGATGTGCGGTACGCCCCGACCCGGCTGCGCGAGCTGTCCAAGATGGACGGGGCGGTGGTCCTGTCCAGCGACGGCAGCCGCATCGTGCGGGCCAATGTGCAGCTCGTTCCGGATCCGTCGATCCCCACCGACGAGTCCGGCACCCGGCACCGTTCGGCCGAGCGCACCGCGATCCAGACCGGCTACCCGGTGGTGTCGGTGAGCCATTCGATGAGCATCGTGACCGTCTATGTCGCCGGTGAACGCCATGTGGTGCCCGATTCGGCGACGATCCTGTCCCGCACCAACCAGACCATCGCCACCCTGGAGCGCTACAAGGGCCGCCTCGACGAGGTCAGCAGGCAACTCTCGACCGCCGAGATCGAGGATTTCGTGACGTTGCGCGACGTCATGACGGTGGTCCAGCGGCTGGAGATGGTGCGCCGCATCAGCCTCGAGATCGACGCCGACGTGGTCGAACTCGGCACCGACGGCCGTCAGCTCAAACTGCAGCTCGAAGAACTGGTCGGCGACAACGACACCACCCGCGAGTTGATGGTGCGGGACTATCACGGCAACCCGGACCCGCCCACCGCCGCTCAGATCGGCGCGACGCTCGACGAGCTGGACGCCCTCACCGATAACGAACTGCTCGACTTCACCACGCTGGCCAGAGTGTTCGGCTACCCGTCGACCGCGGAGGCGCAGGACTCGGCGATGAGTTCGCGCGGCTACCGGGCGATGGCGGGCATTCCGCGGCTGCAGTTCGCGCATGTCGATCTGCTGGTGCGGTCATTCGGCTCGCTGCAGGGCCTGCTGGCCGCGAGCGCCGACGATCTGCAGTCGGTCGAGGGGATCGGGTCGATGTGGGCGCGCCACATCCGTGAAGGGCTTTCCCTGCTCGCCGAGTCGACGATCGCCGACCGGCTGGCCTGACTCAGTTGCCGGGCACCGGCGATTCGGCCGCGGGCGCACCCTGGGCCGGAGGCGGCGCAGGCTGCTGCGGACTCGGCTGCGCCAGCTTGAACGGAACCGTCGCCGATCTCAGATTGCCCAGCTGGACCACCAGGTTGTAGGTGCCGGGCCCGATCGGCTGGCGCGGCAGCGGGCACTGCGGACCCGAACCCATACCGGTCCAGGTCACCTCGGTGGTCACCTGCTCACCCGGGTTGAACGTCTTGACCAGGGTCTCGTTGGACGGGGCGCAGTCCAGGTTGGACCACAGCCGGGTGTTGTCGAGCGAGTAGACGTAGGCGGCGAGCACCGCGGCGCCCACATCCCGCTGACACGCCACCAATCCGATATTGGTGACCACCATGGTGAACTTCGGCTGATCGCCGACGACGTACTCGGGCTGGCTGGTGATGCCCTTGACCGCGAGTGTCGAGTCGGGGCAGTCGTCCCCCTCCTTGAGCACCGGAGGCGGGGTGACCGCGGCGGTCGGCGTCGCCGTCGGGGGCGGCGCATGCTGGGCCGGCGGCACCACCGGACTCTTGACGTCCGGATCCTCGCCAGGCAGTGGGGTCGGCGGGGCGGCCGTCGCGGTCGGCTTGTCGTTGTCGGCGGCGGTATCGGCACCCGAGCTGTTGGTCACGATCACCGCGACGATCGCGGCGATGATCCCCACTACGACTACCGCGACCCCGATAGCCAGCGCCCTGCGCCGCCGGTAAATTTCCGGGGGCAGGGGTCCCTGTGGTTCCAGATCCAACACGGCTTTCACGGTAAGCCCAGGTCATCCCGGTTTGCCCGAGGCGACCCGGCGTGTCGCGGCCGAGCTTTCAGGCGTGGCCGATTTCGCCCAGATGGCTTCGTAATTCCACCCGGCCGTCGGCCAGATGATAGGTGGCGCCGACGATTGCCTGGGTGCCCGCGGCCAGGCCGTGCGCGATGGCCGCCGAGCGCATCTGCAGCTGCGAGACGGTCTCCTTGACGTGGTGGGCCTCGAACTCGTCGACCCGGGTCAGCCCGGAGTGGCGGCCCATCAGGATGGACGGCGTCACCCGCTCGACGATGTCGCGCACGTAGCCGCCGGGCACCTGCCCCTCGTCGAGCGCGTTGATCGCGGCCTTGACCGCGCCGCAGCTGTCATGCCCGAGCACCACGATCAGCGGGACCTCCAGGATCGACACCGCGTATTCGATCGAGCCGAGCACCGCATTGTCGATGACGTGGCCCGCTGTCCGCACCACGAACATATCGCCAAGGCCCTGGTCGAACAGGATCTCGGCGGCGACCCTGCTGTCCCCGCAGCCGAACACCACCGCCGTCGGCTTCTGGGCGTGCGCGAGGCTGGCCCGGCGCGCGATGTCCTGGCTGGGATGCTGCGGTTCACCCGCGACGAAGCGGGCGTTACCGTCCTTGAGTGCCTTCCAAGCCGACACCGGATTCGTATTGGGCATGGTCGTCATTCTGCCCGAGGCGCCCGTGAGCATCGATCCGGGCGAACTTCTGCGCTGGTACGCGCACGCCCAGCGCGATCTGCCGTGGCGGCGTGCCGGGGTCACGGCCTGGCAGATCCTGGTCAGCGAATTCATGCTGCAGCAGACCCCGGTCGCGCGGGTCGAGCCGATCTGGCTGGCCTGGATCGAACGCTGGCCCAACCCGTCGGCGACCGCCGCGGCCGGCTCCGCCGAGGTGCTGCGGGCCTGGGGCAAACTCGGCTATCCGCGGCGCGCCAAACGGCTGCACGAGTGCGCGGTCACCATCGCATCGGACTACGGCGACCAGGTGCCCCGCGACGTCGACACCCTGCTGACCCTGCCGGGCATCGGCGCCTACACGGCCCGCGCGGTGGCCTGCTTCGCCTATCACCAGCCAGTCCCCGTGGTCGATACGAACGTGCGCCGGGTGGTGGCGCGGGCGGTGCACGGCCGGGCCGATTCGCCGGCCAGCGCCCGCGATCTCGACGAGGTCGCCGCGCTTCTGCCCGGCGACGACACCGCGCCGGTGTTCTCGGCGGCGCTGATGGAACTGGGTGCCACCGTGTGCACCGCGCGGGCACCGCGGTGCGGGATCTGCCCGCTCGGCCACTGCCCGTGGCGATCGGCCGGCTACCCGGCGGGCACCGCCGTCAAGCGGGTGCAGCGCTACGCGGGCACCGATCGCCAGGTCCGCGGCAAGCTGCTGGATGTGTTGCGCGACAGTAGTTCTCCGGTACCCCGGGACCGGCTGGACCTGGCCTGGCTCAGCGACACCGCGCAGCGCGACCGCGCGCTGGACTCGCTGCTGGTCGACGGTTTGGTCGAGCAGACGGCGGACGGCAGGTTCGCGCTGGCAGGCGAAGGTGACGATGCGGGCGACGGAGGAGCCCGTTGAGGAACCGAGCATCCCACCCAGAAGGTGACGATGCGGGCGACGGAGGAGCCCGTTGAGGAACCGAGCATCCCACCCAGAAGGTGACGATGCGGGCGACGAAGGAGCCCGCTGAGGAACCTCGGCCGCCCTGATCCGATGAACGTCGTCGAGGGCCGTCACGTTAACACCGACATGCCATACCTGACCGGCGATGTGCGGCGATGCCCTGACCTGTCCAGCGCACGGCTGGTCGGCGGCCGACTCGCGATCCCAAACATCCGGAGAATCCGTGCCGTTCAACTTCTCAGCACCGAAACAGCTCCCGACAGTACGGACGAATTCCTCTCCCGACAAACCTCGTTGGCGTGCCAAAAGACTCAGTGTTAGCGCAGTTCCTGCGCACTCGCCGGGCCCAGCTGCGACCTGCCGATGCCGGACTCCCCAGCGGCGGTCGTCGCCGGGTGGCGGGACTGCGCCGCGAAGAGGTGGCCCTGCTGGCCGGCATCAGTGTCGACTACTACACCCGAATCGAACAGGGCCGCGAGACCAGTCCCTCCGACCGGGTGCTCGACGCGATCGCGCGAGCCCTGCACCTGGATGAGGAGGGCGCCGCCTATATGAGCGGGCTGATCAGACAGCCCCGGCATGCGCCGCCCCAGACCCCGGCACAGTTGGACCCCGCGCTGGACTGTCTGATCGCCGGCTGGTCGCTGTCCCCGACCCGTATCCACGACGGTGCTCTGAACATCCTGTCGGCCAACCCGGTTGCGATCGCCCTGTGCCCGTCGTTGAGTCCGGGCAGCAATACCCTGCGGGCCCTGTTCCTGGATCCGGCGATGAAGAGCTTCCACCGAGATTGGGAAAGGCGGGCGGCATGCGCCGTCAGCTGGGTCAGATCCCGAGCCGGCCGCCATCCGGATCCCGCCCTGACCTGCGTGGTGGACGAGCTCACCGAAAAGAGCCAGGCCTTCCGGGAACTGTGGTCCCGCCACGACATCAGACCCGAGATCGGCGGCACGACCCGGATCACCCATCCACGCATGGGTTCACTGACCCTGAATTTCCAGCACATGCTGCTACCCCGCACCGATCACGTCCTGATCACGTCCTGGGCCACACCGGGATCGGACTCCGAACGTGCCCTGCGCCGACTGGGTGCGCCACACCGGGGATAAACTCGGCCTGTACCAACGAATCTGGCCGACCGATGATCGAATCATGGCCGACACCATGGATAATCCCGTGCCGCTGGACCGCACGTTCATCCAGAATACGCACTCGCTGTACCGCCGGTTGAGCATGGCCGGCCCGGTGCACCGCGTGACCGTCTGGCAGGGTGTGAAGGTCTGGCTGGTCACCCGGTATGCCGAGGCCAGGTTGCTGCTGGCCGACCCCGGACTCAGCAAGCGACACGATGCGGTCACCGCGGCGTTCGAACCGAGTACCACGGGCCCGACCGACCTTTCGATCGGCGCCAATATGTTGTTCGCCGATCCACCCGAGCACACCCGACTGCGGCGGGTTCTCGCCGACGCGTTCAGCACGGTACCGCCCGCTTCGATGCGCGCCCGCGCCGAGGCCATCGCCGACGAACTGCTGGACCCGTTGGAACGATCGGCGGGCGCACATCCCGTCGATCTGATCGCCGGCTATGCCGCACCGCTGCCGATCCGGGTGATCTGCAAACTCCTCGGTGTGCCGGACCGGAGCGCCGGCGCCTTCCGCGCGGCGGTGGCGCAGTTGGTCACGGCCACCGGCGCGGGCCAGGTGGTGTCGGCACACGACGACCTGGCCGACTTCCTGAAGGGCATCATCGCCCAGAAGCGCAGTGCCCCTTCGCGGGATCTCCTGACGGCGCTGACCGCGGCCTCCGACCGCGGCGACCGATTATCCGAGGACGAGCTTCTGGCTACGACGTTTCTGCTCATCTTCGCCGGGTACGAGACGACTACGAATCTGCTCGGAAACGGCATCCTGGCGTTATTGCGGCATCCCGCCCAACTGCGGATGCTGCGGCAGGATCGCACCCTGATCCGCCCGGCGATCGAGGAGTTCCTGCGTTACGAAAGCCCGCTGAACACCGCCACCCTGCGCGTAACGAAGACCGATATAAGCCTGGGCGACAACATAATACCGGCCAACGAGCTGGTGCTGATCGGCTTGTCCTCTGCCAATCGCGACGGCCTGCGGTTCACTGCGCCCGACACCCTCGACATCACCAGAAACCCGCGGTCACACCTCGCGTTCGGCCATGGGGCCCATCACTGCATCGGCGCGTCCGTGGCACGGATGGAGGCCGAGGTTGCCTTCGATCGGCTGCTCTCCCGGTTCGGCTCGATCGAGCTCGACACCACGATCCCGCTGCGCTACCGGCACAGCATCATGATGCGCGGGCTGATCGCGCTCCCCGCCCGCCTGGCGGTGAGCCGATGAACACGTTGCGAAGCTACGACGTTCAGGATCTGCTGGCACATCTGCTCAGGTTGGCGGCGTTGGCGGTGGTTCTGACCGGCACCCTCACCGTCTCGGCGACATCGCACGCGACACCGCCCGTCGAGGCCCGCTCGGTGGTGCTGTCCAAACAGACCGTCGACGGGATGGACTACATCGTCAGCGAGATCACCATCGCGCCCGACGGCAGCACCGGATGGCATACCCACCGGGGTTTGATCTACGGCATAGTCAAGTCCGGCACCCTGACCCACTACGGGCCGGACTGCCGCCAGGACGGTGTCTACGCCGCCGGTACCCCGATCACCGATCCGACCGGGCGCGATCACGTCCATCTCGGCCGTAACGAGGGGACGGTACCCGTGGTGCTGCTGGTGACCTATGTGGACAAGGCGGGAGCGCCCACATCCGACGGCGCACCCAATCCCGGCTGCCCGGTCGACTGACGGGACAGCCCGCCGGTCACGCCGTCGCCTCGGCGAGTTCGGAATCCCCTCCCGCACAAGCGAAGCGGCGCCGGTAGTCGGACGGCGTGACCCCGATGACGCGGCGGAAGTGGTGGCGCAGCAGGGTCGCGGTACCGAATCCGGCCTGGCCGGCGATCCAGTCGACGTCCAGGTCGGTCTCCTCCAGCAGCCGCCGGGCGTAGAGCACCCGCTGATCGGTGATCCACTGCATCGGCGTGGTGCCGGTCTCCTCGACGAACCGGCGGGCGAAGGTACGCGTCGACATCGCCGCCCGCCTGGCCAGGGTGGACACCGTATGCGGCTTGTCGAGGTTGCCGATGATCCAATCCAGGTGTGGGGCAAAGCGCTCCGAACATCGAACCGGAATCGGCTGGTCGATGAACTGCCGCTGGCCGCCGTCCCGCTGTGGCGGGACCACCATCCGGCGGGCGATCTTGTTGGTCACCTCGCTGCCCAGCTCTCGGCGCACCAGGTGCAGGCAGGCGTCGATTCCGGCCGCCGTCCCGGCACTGGTGATCAGGTTCCCGTCGTCGACGAACAGCACATTGCGGTCGACTTTCGCGGTCGGATACATGCGGGCCAGTTCGTCGGCGTGCATCCAGTGGGTGGTGCAGGGCCTGCCGTCGAGCAGCCCCGCGGCGCCGGCCAGGAATGCACCCGAGCACACCGTCAGGATGGTCGAACCGGAGGCCGCGGCGGCCCGTACGGCTTCCAGCGCCTCGGGGAGGTAGTCGGTACCGGCGATGGCCGGGATGGCCACCAGATCGGCGCCGAGCAGATCGTCGAGACCGTTATCGGGGGTGAGTGTCGCACCGACCGAAGTCCGCACGGATTTCCCGGGTTCCGGGCCGCAGACCTTGAAGTCGAAGTTGGGCACTCCGTCGGCGGACCGGTCGATGCCGAAGACCTCGCAGATCACCCCGAACTCGAAGACCGCCAGCCCGTCGAGGACCAGCGTCGACACACTTTTGAGCATGGCAGCATTTTATCGCAACGTGTCGCCGCTGCCACTGTTGGCGGCATTTTCCCCTAAGAACAATTACTGCCATGACTGTTGCACTTGCCCTCTTGATCATGGTTTCGCCGTTTGCGGTCGCCGCAGCGCTGAGCTGGGCGGCGCACCGCAGCAATGCCCTACGGATCCATCTCGACCAGTTCCGCGTCTCGGCGCCGATGATGGGCCGGCTGTTCGACATCGATCCCCCGAGCTACGAGGTGTACCGCGCCGAACACGACATCGACGCGATCCGCACGCGCTTCGAGAGCGATCCGGTCTGGCCCTCGCCGGGGGTGTTAGGCGAGCGCCGCTAGAAATCGGGTGACCGCGACGCGGTAGGCATCGGGTTGTTCGTCGTGGACGAGATGACCGGCGTCGGGAACCCGCAGGTACGACGTCAGGTGGCCGGTTTCGGCCATCTGCCGCATCTGCCCCTGCGGCGCCACCGAATTGCCCGCCTCGATCAGCAGCGTCGGCACCGCCGCACCACGCCACTGCTGCCAGTAGTCGCGCCTCCCCCACTCGGCGGCGATGTCCACCCACCGCTGCGGGTGGCCGTGTAGCCGCCAGCCGGTGTCCGTGCGATCGAACGCCTCAAGGAAGTACCGGCCGGCGACCGGTCCGAATTCGTCGTATACCGCCTGCGCGGAACCGAACTCGACCGGCAGGGCATGCACCCACGGCTCCCACGGTCCGGTGGTGCGGCCGCGGAAGTCGGGTGCCATGTCCTCGACCACGATGCCGGTGACCAGCTCGGGTGTCTCGGCGGCCAGGCACCACGAATGCAGCCCACCCATCGAATGCCCGACCAGCGCGGCCGGCCGGCCCAGCGTCCGCACCGCCGCACCGAGGTCGGCGACGAAGCGCTCGGTGCTGATCGGGCCGGGGTCGACGGCATCGCGTCCGCGGTGCCACGGCGCGTCGTAGGTGTACACCTCGCCCAGCTCGATCAGCCACGGCACCTGACGCGACCAGGTGCTGCCGCGCCCCATCAGTCCGTGCACCAGCACTATGGGCTCGCCGTGACCACCGTGGTGGGCGAGCGGTTCTGTGACCATGTCGTTATCTTGCCCTCCGGGCGCGGTAGCCTGAACGCCATGCCCGTCGTGAAAATCAACGCCATCGAGGTCCCGCCCGACGCAGGCCCGGAACTGGAGAAGCGGTTCGCGCACCGTGCACACGCCGTCGACAATCAGCCCGGCTTTCTCGGGTTTCAGCTGCTCCGCCCGGTCAAGGGCGAAGACCGCTACTTCGTGGTGACGCAGTGGGAGACCGAGGAGGCATTCCAGGCCTGGGCTTCCGGGCCCGCGATCGAAGCGCACAAGGGTCAGCAGACCAACCCGGTCGCCACCGGCGCATCACTGCTGGAGTTCGAGGTTGTGTTGGACGTTGCGGGGCCCGGCGCCAACGCGTAGCCCGGGCCGGGCGTTGCGCCGCACAGCCGGTCTGACGGCAATCGTCGCGGTCGCAGCGGCCCTGGCTTGCGGCTGTTCACACAGTGTCGCCCCGGCGGCCGAGGTGTCCTACGGCGCCCATATCGACACCAACACCCCACCGGGCCTGCGCGCCAGGCAGGTCATGGACATGCTGAACTCCGACTGGCCCATCGGCCCGATCGGCATCCGCACCCTGGCCGCGCCGGATCAGGTCGACGAGGTCGGTACCAAGATGGACGCGATCTGGTGGGATCGCCCGTTCACGGTGAGGTCGGTGGACGTCGGTGCCGGCCAGGCCACCCTGCACCTGTTGACCTCGTACAACGTCGCGCAGGACATCGAGCTCAAGACCAACGACCTCGGCCTGGTGGACCGCTTCGAGATCGACCTGAACCCGCCGGTGATCAACAGCTGGTCCGATATCGACGCCGAGCTGACCAAATCGGGTGCGCGCTACTCCTACCAGGTGTCGAAGGTGTCCGACGGCAACTGCCAGAAGGTCGCCGGCACCAACACCAACCTGTCGCTTCCGCTCGCGTCGATCTTCAAACTGTATGTGCTGCTCGCGGTCTCGGATGCGGTGAAGGCCGGAACGGTGCACTGGGACGATCACCTCACCGTCACCAAGGAGGGCAAGAAGCTCGGCTCGGCCGGGCTGGACAAACTGCCGCCCGGCGCCCAGATCACCGTGCGCACCGCGGCCCAGCAGATGATCTCGGCGAGCGACAACATGGCCACCGACCTGCTGATCGGCCGGGTCGGGACGCAGGCCGTTGAGCGCGCCCTGGTCACCGCACGCCACCACGACCCGGCCAGCATGACGCCGTTCCCCACCATGCACGAGGTGTTCTCGATCGGCTGGGGCGAGCCGAATCTGCGCGAGGAATGGAAGAAGGCCTCCCCGCAGGATCGGGTGCGGATGCTCAAGCAGACCAATTCCCGCCCCTACCAACCCGATCCGAACCGCACCCACTCCCCGGGCTCGAACGACGGCCTGGAGTGGTACGGCAGCGCGACCGATATCTGCCGGGTGCACGCCGCCCTGCAGGCCTCGGCCGTCGGCGCGGCCGAACCCGTCAGCGACATCCTGTCCGCACTGCCCGGCATCGACCTCGACCCGGCGAAATGGGGCTACATCGGCGCCAAGGGCGGCAACCTGCCCGGCGACCTGACCTTCAGCTGGTACGCGGTCGACCACACCGGGCAGCCGTGGGTGGTCAGCTTCCAGTTGAACTGGCCCCAGTTCCGCAGCCCGACCGCGGCCGGTTGGCTGCTGTCGATCGCCAAGCGGGCGTTCGCCATGGCACCTGTCGACTAGCCGTTACTCGTCGGAGAACCGGGGAGTGCGCTTCTCCAGGAATGCGTTCATTCCCTCCCTTTGATCGTGGGTTCCCAACCTGGCGAAGAAAGCTCCGCGTTCGTATTGCAAGCCTTCGGCGAGAGTCGCCTCGAACGCCTGGTTGATCGCCTCCTTCACCGCTCGGCTCGCCGGGCGGGACATGCGCGCGATCTGCTGCGCGACGGCCAGCGCCTCCTCCAGCAAGCGGGCGGAAGGGACGACTCGACTTACCAGGCCGATCTTCTCCGCCTCCTCGGCCGTCAGACTCCGTCCGGTGAGACAGAGGTCCATGGCCTTGGTTTTCCCGACCGCCCGCGTCAGTCGTTGCGTTCCACCCAGCCCGGGGAGTATGCCCAGGGTGATCTCCGGCTGGCCGAATCGCGCGGTGTCCGAGGCGATGACAAGATCGCAGAGCATGGCGAGCTCACAGCCACCGCCGAGGGCGTAGCCGGACACCGCGGCGATGATCGGTTTACCAATCTCGCCCAGCGAGTCCCAGCCGGAGAACAGCTTCCGCGCCTCGGCCTGCTCCGGTGTAAGGGCGACCATTTCCATGATGTCGGCGCCCGCGGCGAAGGCGCGCTCGGAACCGGTCACCACAATGACCGCGATACCGGTGTCCGCATCGAATTCGTATACGGCGTGCACTACTTCGGATTCGACCGTTTGGTTCAGCGCATTGAGCGCATCGGGCCGGTTCAGGCGGATCAAACCCACGCCTGGCGCCGGGCGGGCCGTGTCTATCGTCGTATAAGGGGGCAGCTCTTCCGGATCCTGCTCAGCGCGGGACACCGCGGGCATGATTCTCCTTCGTTGGTATCAGAAACGTTCGAGCGACGTTACTGCGGCAATGCCCACACCCCCTACTCAGGTGCTGAAAATCATTCGGCGACTGCGGCTTTGAGCCACGCACGGAAGGCGACAAGAGCCGAGGATTGCCGACGTTGCGCATGCCAGACGAAATAGTAGGTGAAGCGGCCCAGGTCGAGGGTGAAATCGAACGGAGCGACCAGAATGCCTCCGGCGAGCTCCTTTTCGACCAGCGCCTGCTGCGCGATCGCTACCCCGTGACCCTCGATGGCGGCTTGGTAGGCGAGCAGCGATGTCTCGTACTTCATCCCGCTGTAGGCACCGGCTGCACCGATTCCCGCGGCCTCCAGCCATCGTGCCCAATCGTCGATCCGTGCCAGCGAGTGCAGCAGTGTCGCATCGACCAGGGCCGTCGGTTCGGTGAGTGCGGTTCGCCCTTCCGGCGCAACGACCGGCACCAGTTCGTTGGGAATCAGAGGTTGGGCACCGAGCCCGGACCAGTTCCCGTCGCCGAGTTGGATGCCGGCGTCGATGTCCTCGCGGTCGAGGTCGATCGGCGCCGACGACGCGGTCAGCTGGACGTCGATGTCCGGGTGCAGTCGGTGAAAGCTGGCCAGGCGGGGAATCAGCCACCGCACCGCGAACGTCGCCGGAGACCGGATTTTCAGCGTCGCACTCCCGACACGGGGCCGCACGGCTTCCGTGGCCTGCTCCAGTGCCACGAAAAGCGGCCCGACTTCGGCCAGGAACCGCGCGCCTGCGGGCGTCAGCTCCAGACCGCCGTGCACACGGTTGAACAGGCGCACATCCAGGTAGCGCTCCAGGGCCCGGACCTGACGGCTGACCGCGGCGGGCGTAACCGACAGTTCGGCCGCGGCTTTCGAGATGCTCAACAGCCGCCCCGTCACTTCGAACACCCTGGTCGGGTTCAGTGGCGGCAACGGGTCCCGATGCGCCATCACGATGAACGATCGTACCCGGGGTCACAGGTTCGCCGGGGTCGGATTCTCGCGCACCACGGGCGGCGCAGGGGTGGTTACGACCTCGCCACGGCGGGACCGTTCCGAACGAAGGCCCCAGAACAGCGTCACTGCCAGGCACGGCATCAGCGAGACAACCGAGTACGCGACACCGGCAAGCTGATTGCCGGTGAGGTTGACCAGAGAAAGACTGATGAGCGGGAGGAAACCGCCGAACAGGATGTTGCCCAACTGCTGGGCGAAACCGAAGCCGGTGGTGCGATTCTGCGGCGGGAACTGTTCGGTGATGAACGCCGGCAGCGGGGCCATGACCATTGCGGTGAGAACTGCGAGCACCGCGATGAGCGCCGAAACGGCAGTCCACGAAGAGGATTGGGCGGCGGCACGGATTCCGACGAAGGCGGGATAGACCGCGACCATCCACAGCACGATGCCCGCGAGCATGACGCGGGATCGGCCGATGCGGTCGGACACCGAACCGAACAGCGGGTAGCACGGCGCCGCGATGAGAATTGCTACCGCCAGGCACAGATTGGTGTGGGTTTCGTCGACGTCGAGCACGTCCTGCAGAAAATAATGCATGTAGATGATCGACGTGTAGAGCGTCACCGAGGTGCCGCCCTGTGCGCCGAATGTGGCGAGCAGGATCGACTTCCACGAGTCCCAGGTGCGGATGGTGTCGATCAGCGGTGACTTCGACAGCTGCCCGGACCGCTGAAGTTGGGTGAACACCGGGGTTTCACGCATGCGCAGCCGGATCACCGTCGCGACCACGACGATCGGCGCGGAGACCAGGAACGGAATGCGCCAACCCCAGCTGAGGAACGCATCCGGGGGCAGCACCACCTTGAGCAGCGATACGAGTACGAGCGCGATGAGTAAACCGATCGTGGCCGTGCTCTGCAGCACGCTCGTATAGCGCCCTCGTTTCCCGGCCGGGGCATGCTCGGTGACGTATACGACGGCCGACCCGTACTCGCCACCGAGCCCCACGCCCTGGACGATCCGCAGGAACAGCAGCATCGCCGGTGCCCATGCACCGATAGCGGCGTAGGTGGGCAGACAGCCGATTGCGACTGTGGCCACGCCCATGACCGCCAGGGTGACGACAAAGGTTCTTTTCCGGCCGATGCGATCAGCCATCGGGCTGAAGATGACCGTTCCGAGCGGCCTGGCAAGGTAGGACACTCCGAATGTTGCGGCAGCGAGAAGCGTCGCGACCAAGGCATCCTGGGAGGGAAGGAACAGTTCGGTGAGTGTCCCGGTCAGGGCGACGTAGACGAAGAAGTCGTAGTACTCGAGCATGGCGCCTGCGCTCGATGTGGACAGGATGCGCAGCATCCTGCTCTTGGGCTCGTTGTTGGGCACGGTATCTCCTCGTTGAGATGACTAAACCTTGTTTTCCAGGAACTGCTGCACCTTCGTGCGGTGCTCATCGCCGCAGAGCAGGATGGCCTGCATTGATGCGGCCATCTCCAGTGCGGCTGGGAGCCCGCACTCCGCCGACTCACGGACCAGACGTTTCGCCACGCGCAAGGCCTGCGGCGGGTTGGCCGCGATCATGCGGGCCAATGCTGTGCTCTCGGTGGCGAACTCCTCGTCGGGCACGACCCGGGACACGATGCGCAAGTCCAATGCGGTATCTGCGGAGATGAACTCGCTGGTGAGAGTCAACTCCATCGCCTTGGCGACGCCGACGGTCCGCGACAGGAACCAGGCGCCTCCGATCCCGGACACCAGACCCAGCCGCAGGAAACTCTCCGCGAACCGGGCGGATTGCGCCGCGATGCGCACGTCGCACATCAGGGCCACGTCGAATCCCGCCCCCACCGCGGCGCCGTTCACGGCGGCGACCGAGGGCACCTCAAGGGCGTGCAGCGCGCGGGTGATTCGGTGCAATCCGGTCCGGAGCCGGCTCCGGACTTCGCCGACCGTCCCGGCCATCAGGTCCGCGCCCCGTGCCATGTCCTTGACGTTGCCGCCGGTGCAGAAATGCCGCCCGGTCGAACGGATCAGGACGCAGTGCACATCGGGGATGGTGTTGGCGCTCTCGAGCGCTTCGGCGACGGCCTCGGCCATCGCGGTGTCCAGCGCATTCCCGGTGTCCGGGGCGTTGAGCGCCAGGGTGAGCACGGAGTCGGAGATGTCGGTCTCGACCAGGGGTGCGTTCATCGAACTCCTCACTTCACGATGCGGTAGGTTGCGCGACGTCGTCGGTGATCACGCCGCAGTCGATCAGGGCGTCGACCTCGGATTCCGAAAGCCCGTATTGTGCAAGCACTTCGGCCGAATGCTGACCCGGCAGGGGTGCCGGTCTGTCGGGTGGCGCGGACGGCTGCGACGGGCCGAGCACGAATCCCGGTGTGCGGATGGGTCCCGACGCCCCGCCAAGCCCACTGGCGCGAAACTCCTCGGACGCCACGACCTGTCCGTATCCGTTCACAGGCGCGCACAAGATATCGCGCGCCGATAGCCGGTCAAGCCATGAGCGTGTGTTGCGTTCGCGGAGCAGGCTACCGAGTTCAGCGCGCAACACCGGCCGATTACGGACCCGCCCCTCGTTGGTCGCGAAGCGGGAATCCACACCAAGCTGGGGCGCGTCGAGTGCGTCGCACAGCGCGGCCCACCGTACCGGGTCGTAGGCGGCGATCATGATCCAGCCGTCCGAGGTGGGAAGCACTTCATTGGGGGCCGCATACGGCGCCGCGCTACCCAGCCGCTGCGGTTCGGTGCCCGAGGCGAAGTACGAGGCGAATCCGGTCTGCTGCAACAGGATCGTCGCGTTGTAGAGGCTCACGTCGAGCTGCTGACCGCCGCCGCCGTCATGCACCTCGCGCAACGCCGCGAGTACCGCGATCGAGGCAAGGTAGCCGGTCACCATGTCGGCCACCGGCACCTGGACCTTCGCCGGGCCGGAGCCCGGGTCCCCGAGGGTGCTGATCAATCCGGCGATCGCCTGCATTACTCCGTCCACGCCAGGGCGGTCCCTGGCAGGACCGACTTGCCCGAACGCGGAGATCGAACAGTAGACCAGCGCCGGATTCTCGGCAGCCAAGGTGGCATATCCGAGCCCCAGAGCCGCCATGACTCCGGGCCGGAAGCTCTCGACCACGACATCGGCCTGCCGCGCCATGCGGCGTACCGCACGCTGTCCGGCAGGCGTTTTCAGGTTGATGGCCAGACTGCGCTTGTTCCGGTTCATGCTGAGCGATATCACGCTGCGCCCGTCGAGCCACGGAGGCCCGATCTGGCGCCCGATCTCACCGGTCGGCGGCTCGATCTTTACGACGTCGGCGCCGAGATCGGCGAGGGTCATCGTGCACAAAGGGCCCGCGACGACGTGGGTAAAATCGAGCACGCGAATTCCCCGCATGCTTTCTCGAAACATTGTCTCCTGATTTCTTCACGGGGTTGGTCCGTCCGTTGAGATCAAGTTAAGGAGACGTTTCCGCCAAAGACAATCGACAATATTTGCTGGTGGCGTTGACTTTTGGTAAAGAACTACCCCGTCGGGGTGCATAACCGCACGTCGCACAACCGCGAGCGCTGACCGTCTACGGTTGCGGTTCCGGATTGACATTGCCCCGACGTTGGGGATCCGACCTGGCGCGCCGGACCGCGGCCGAGAAGGCCGGGGAAACTAGCTGCTGCGCAGCGTCCAGGCGTGGCCACGGAAGTGCATGACGGTGCGGCTCACCGGTGCGATATCGATGCGCCAGAACGATTTCGGCGGGGCGTCGAGGGCGATCAGGATGGCCGCGCGGATCACCGCCGGATGGGTCACCGCGATCAGCCTGCCGCGCTGCGCGGTGAGGGTATGCATCCAGCGGCGCACCCGGTCGATCACCTCGACGACGGATTCACCGCCGTGCGGCGCCCGGGTCGGATCGGTCAGCCACACCGCGAGGTCGGCCGGACGCACCCCGGCCAGCACATCGCCGCGCCACCGGCCGCAGTCCAGATCGGCCAGGCGCGGTTCGACCCTGGCCCGCAGCCCGAGCAGTTCCGCGGTCTGGCGGGCGCGTTTCTCGGGCCCGCAGAACGCACCGTCGATGACGCCGAGATCGATCGAGGCATCGGCCTGCCGGTGGCCGAGTGAGTTCAGCGGCTCGTCGTTGGGAAACCGTCCGGCCGCCATCGCGTCGGTCATGGCATGCGACACCAGGGACAGCCGGACGACCTCACTCACTGGAGCTCACGCGGCGACGGACTGCTTCTTGGAATCGAGCAACCGGGCGGCCATCGCCCCGAACACCAGGCCGATCGTCGCCCAGATGACCACCTGGGTGCCCAGCGAGTACAGCCGGAACTCATAGAGGTCGTCGGCCGGAAATCCGCCGAAGATGATGGCGCCCGCATCGTCGCGCACCGGGCCGGGCGTCTCGTCGATGGTGGGCAGCACAAGGTAGACCACGGCGACGGCGACCACATAACCGCCCGCCGCGGCGAGCGTGGCGTTCCACGCACCCAGTTTCGGCAGCAACCGGCGACCCAGGTAGACCGCGGCCACCATCAGCGCCGCCGAAAGCACCACCATCAGCAGATACAGCAGGGTGCGTTGCTGGATGGTGCCGTCCAGGCTGACCGCCGGCGGGTTCGGCGGGTATTTGAGCGCGGGCACGATCCACAGCGAGACCAGCATGCCGCCCGCGGTGAGTGCGGCCAGCGCCCTGGCCGAGAGGCCGGTGCGGCCGTGGACGGCGCAGAAGACGACGGCCAGCAGCGCGCCCATCGCCACGCTGAACGCCAGCACCCCGAGACCCATGCCGATATTGGACTGGATCCCCCTGGTGAACACCTCGCCGCCGTCGCCGTGCGAATGCCCGCCGTGGGCGTGCGCGAGGGCTTCCCTGGCCTCGCCGACGCCCTCCTCGTAACCGATCGCGCGATCGATCACCGGCTCGATGAAAACCTTGGCCCACACAAAGGCGAGCACACCGGCCACGACGCCGGCCAGAAAGCCGCGCCAGACGATGAACTTCTCCATTGTTCTGTTGTCCCCCGGTCAGCTCAGTGGCAGGGGAAACCAAGCAGGTGGCGGGCGTCGTGGACGAATTCGTGCACATAGGTGTTGTTGCCGAACACCGATGTCGCACCCTGGTCCATACCGACGAAATACAGGACCACCAGGGCGAAGAACGCCGTCAGGGTCAACCAGAGGACGGCTTTGGTGGCCGAGAGGTCGATCGCGGGGGCGGATGTCTTACGCGCCTCGGATGCAGTCATCGTGTGGTCCTTTCTGGGAATTCGCGTCCCAGTCCGAAGAGTGACGGATAAAGGGTCTGACTGTTGACAGTGGCGCGACCGTTCTGGATTCTCACCAGATTCCTTTGTCCGTCGTTTACATCAGCAACCTAAGCACGCGGTGCATAACCCGGTCAATGCGAAATGGGCCCCCGACGAATCGGGGGCCCATTTGCCTGGTGGTATTACTCGCTCGCGCCGGCTGCGCCCGCGGCACCGGCCGCGCTGGCGCCGGCCAGATCGGGCTCGACCGGCTCGGGCCGCTTCGGCCCACCGACGAAGGTGAACTTGGCGTCCTCGCCGGCGCCCTCGCCGTCCCAGCCTTCCACGTCGACCGTGATCAGCTGCCCCGGACCGACCTCCTCGAACAGGATCTTCTCCGAGAGCTGGTCCTCGATCTCGCGCTGGATGGTCCGGCGCAGCGGCCGGGCACCCAACACCGGATCGAAGCCGCGCTTGGCCAGCAGCGCCTTGGCGGTGTCGGTCAGCTCCATCTCCATGTCCTTGGTCTTGAGCTGGTTTCCGACCCGGCCGATCATCAGGTCGACCATCTTGATGATCTCGTCCTGCGTCAGCTGGTGGAAGACGATGATGTCGTCGATGCGGTTGAGGAACTCCGGGCGGAAGTGTTTCTTCAGCTCGTCGTTGACCTTCTGCTTCATCCGCTCGTAGTTGTTCTCACCGCCGCCCTGCGAGAAGCCGAGGCCCACCGCCTTGGAGATGTCGGAAGTCCCCAGGTTCGAGGTGAAGATCAGCACGGTGTTCTTGAAGTCGACCGTGCGGCCCTGACCGTCGGTGAGGCGACCGTCCTCCAGGACCTGCAACAGGCTGTTGTAGATCTCCTGGTGGGCCTTCTCGATCTCGTCGAACAGCACCACCGAGAAC
>NZ_JBSFPX010000069.1:0-31855 GCF_053588415.1 Mycobacterium sp. NPDC003449 | reverse complement strand
GCTTCTTCGGCGAGCAGACGCGGCGGTACCCCATTTCGTGACTTTCCGGGTACCGGCATGTCTGCTCGCGGTCTAATGCGAGCGCAGGAGGTGCGGTATCAGGACCCGGGTGTCGGGGACGAACGGCCAGTCCGGATCGGCCAGATGGCGGGACAGTTCGGCGTCGGTCCACCACCAGCCGTCGGCGATCTCCTCGGGCTGGTGGCTGATCGGCCCGTCGCAACGGACTTCGAACGCGAACAGATGGCAGCGCATGGGCTTTCCGGCCCACCGCCCGTCCCAGGCCGCGCGAGCCAACTGCGCCAGCGGCACCTCGGTGATGCCGAGTTCCTCGGCCAACTCCCTGGTCGCGGCCTGTACCGGCGATTCGCCGGGATCGACGACACCGCCGGCCAGACAATCGTGCATACCGGCGAACACTGCCTTGGTGGTCGTGCGCCGGTGCACGTAGATCCGCTCACCGCCGGTCGACCGGACCAGCACCCCGGCACTGGCGTGCCAGAGACCTTCGGCGTACACCCTGGAGCGGGGCGCGACGCCGGTGCAGTTTCCGTCGGCGTCGTAGACCGCGACGAGTTCGTCGACCATATATGTGCCCCTCCCCTCCCTTCCCTTGCCGAGCAGACACAAAAGTGCCCCAAATCCGAAGAATTGGGGCACTTTTGTGTCTGCTCGCGCGGGGAACTTACTTGGCCCGCTCCAGGACCTCGACCAGCCGCCACCGCTTGGTGGCCGACGTCGGCCGGGTCTCCATCAGCGAGACGCGGTCGCCGATACCGGCGTCACCGTTCTCATCGTGCGCCTTGACCTTCTTGGTGGTCCGGATGATCTTGCCGTAGAGCGGGTGGCTCTTACGATCTTCCAGCTCGACCACGATGGTCTTCTGCATCTTGTCGCTCACCACATAGCCGATGGCGGTCTTACGACGGCCGCGGGGCTTCTCGGTGCGCGGAGTGTGTTTGGGGCCGGCCCCCTTGGTCTCTGCCATTACGAATCCTCACCGCCGGGCCCGGACGCCAGACCCAACTCACGTTCACGCAGCACGGTGTACACGCGTGCAATCTCCTGACGCACAATGCGCAGCCGACGGTTGTTGGCGAGCTGACCGGTCGCCATCTGGAAGCGCAGGTTGAACAGCTCTTCCTTGGACTCGCGCAGCTTGTCCTTCAACTCGTCGTCGCTCAGTTCGCGCAGTTCACCAGGCGAAGTTCCCACTGCCATCAGAACTGCTCCTCTCGACTCACGATGCGGGCCTTGATCGGCAACTTGTGGATTGCGCGAGTCAGCGCCTCCCTGGCGATCTTCTCGTCGGGGTAGCTGATCTCGAACAAAATGCGACCAGGCTTGACGTTGGCGACCCACCACTCCGGCGAACCCTTACCCGAACCCATCCGGGTCTCGGCGGGCTTCTTGGTCAGCGGGCGGTCCGGGAAGATGTTGATCCACACCTTGCCGCCACGCTTGATGTGCCGGTTGATGGCGATACGAGCGGACTCGATCTGCCGGTTGGTGATGTAGGCGTGGCCAAGGGCCTGGATGCCGTAGTCACCGAAGCTCACCTGCGTGCCACCGCTGGCGATGCCACGCTGGCGGGGGTGGTGCTGCTTGCGGTGCTTGACCTTGCGGGGAATCAGCATGATTAGCTCTCCGTTGCTTCCGGCGTGCCGGAATTGGCTCCAGCCTCGACGGCTGCAGCCTCGGTGGCGGCGGGCGCATCAGTGCTCGCGGCACGACCGGCCTCGGTGCTCGTCGCGGTGGTACCCGACGAACCGCTGCGACGCGGACGGGTGCCCGACGGACGCTCACGACGGGGACGGTCGGCGGCCGGCGCGGCGGCGGCGAGCTCACGCTTGCCACCGACGATGTCGCCCTTGTAGATCCACACCTTCACGCCGATCCGGCCGAAGGTGGTCTTGGCCTCGTACAGGCCGTAGTCGATGTCGGCCCGCAGCGTGTGCAGCGGGACCCGGCCCTCGCGGTAGAACTCCGAGCGGCTCATCTCGGCGCCGCCGAGGCGGCCCGAGCACTGCACCCGGATGCCCTTCACGTTGGGCTGACGCATGGCCGACTGGATCGCCTTGCGCATGGCGCGACGGAACGCGACCCGGTTGCTCAGCTGCTCGGCAACACCCTGGGCGACCAACTGAGCCTGCGACTCAGGGTTTTTCACCTCGAGGATGTTGAGCTGCACCTGCTTACCGGTCAGCTTCTCCAGGTCGGCGCGGATCCGGTCGGCCTCGGTGCCGCGGCGGCCGATCACGATGCCGGGGCGCGCGGTGTGGATGTCAACGCGGACCCGGTCGCGGGTGCGCTCGATCTCCACATCGGCGATACCGGCCCGCTCCAGGCCGGTGGCCAGCAGGCGACGAATCGCGACGTCTTCCTTGACGTAGTCCTTGTACTGCTTGTCGGCGTACCACCGGGATTTCCACTCGGTGGTGATACCGAGCCGGAAACCGTGGGGGTTGATCTTCTGGCCCACTACTGCGAGCCTCCCTTCGCTTCTTCGGAAGCTGCTGTCTCGGTGGTCTTCTTGGCCGACGCCGCCTTGCTGCCCTGAGCGCGACGCGAACGCGAGGAGGCCGACGAGGCGCCCCGGTCGGAACGGCTCGGCCTGCTTTCAACGACCACGGTGATGTGGCTGGTGCGCTTGCGGATCCGGAACGCACGCCCCTGGGCGCGCGGACGGATCCGCTTGGCGGTCGGGCCTTCGTCGGCGTGGATCGTCGCCACCACGAGGGTGGCCGGATCCAGGCCGTCGTTGTTCTGCGCGTTGGCGGCAGCGCTCGCGATCACCTTGGCGACCGGCTCGCTGGCGGCCTGCGGCGCCCACCGCAGAATGTCGAGGGCGTCCTCGACACGCTTGCCGCGGACCAGGTCGATGACGCGCCGGGCCTTGGTGGGCGAGACGCGCACGAAGCGCGCCTTCGCGGTCGCGGACGGGTATTCGATGGTGGCAGTCATTAACTGAGTCCTCTGCTCTTCGCGCGAGCGCTCATCGCCGCTTACTCTTCCGGTCGTCCTTGATGTGACCCTTGAACGTCCGCGTCGGAGCGAACTCGCCGAGCTTGTGCCCGACCATCGCCTCGGTGACGAACACCGGGACATGCTTGCGGCCGTCGTGCACCGCGAAGGTGTGCCCGATGAAGTCCGGGATGATGGTCGACCGACGCGACCAGGTCTTGATGACCTGCTTGGTGTTTTTCTCGTTCTGACCGTCGACCTTCTTGAGCAGATGGTCGTCGACGAACGGACCCTTTTTGAGGCTGCGTGGCATCGCTATCTACTCCTAGCGCTTCTTGCCGGTGCGCCGGCGACGGACGATGAGCTTGTCGCTCGGCTTGTTGGGCTTGCGGGTGCGGCCCTCGGGCTTGCCCCACGGGCTCACCGGGTGACGGCCACCGGAGGTCTTACCCTCACCACCGCCGTGCGGGTGGTCGACCGGGTTCATCACGACGCCACGAACGGTGGGGCGCTTGCCCTTCCACCGCATGCGGCCGGCCTTGCCCCAGTTGATGTTGGCCTGCTCGGCGTTGCCGACCTCGCCGACGGTGGCGCGGCAGCGCACGTCGACGCGGCGGATCTCACCCGACGGCATGCGCAGCGAGGCGTAGGCACCTTCCTTACCGAGCAGCTGGATGCTGACACCGGCGGAGCGGGCCAGCTTGGCACCGCCGCCGGGCCGCAGCTCCACCGCGTGGATCACGGTGCCGGCCGGGATGTTGCGCAGCGGCAGGTTGTTGCCCGGCTTGATGTCGGCGTTGGCGCCCGACTCGACGACGTCACCCTGCTTGAGGCCGTACGGCGCGATGATGTAACGCTTCTCGCCGTCCAGGAAATGCAGCAGCGCGATGTTGGCGGTGCGGTTGGGGTCGTACTCGATGTGTGCGACCTTGGCGTCGACGCCGTCCTTGTCGTTGCGACGGAAGTCGATCACGCGGTAGGCGCGCTTGTGGCCGCCACCCTTGTGCCGAGTGGTGATGCGGCCGTGTGCGTTACGACCACCCTTGCCGTGCAGCGGGCGAACCAGCGACTTCTCCGGAGTCGAACGAGTGATCTCGGCGAAATCGGAGACGCTGGCACCGCGACGACCGGGGGTCGTCGGCTTGTACTTGCGAATTGCCATGATTCTCTAGGTCTCTCTGCCGGCTATGCCGGCGCTCCGAACAGGTCGATGGGCTTGCTGCCTGCGGCCAGCGTGACGATGGCGCGCTTGCTGCTCTTGCGCGTGCCGAACCCGGTGCGGGTGCGCTTGCGCTTGCCCTGACGGTTGGCGGTGTTCACCGAATCGACCTTGACGCCGAAGATCTTCTCGACGGCGATCTTGATCTGCGTCTTGTTCGAATCCGGGTGCACCACGAACGTGTACACGTTGTCCTCGATCAGTCCGTAGGACTTCTCCGAGATGACCGGGGCCAGGATGATGTCGCGGGGGTCGGTAACCGTTGCCATCAGACCGACACCTCCTCTTTGGTATTCGCGCCGATGTAAGCGTTCAGGGCCTCGACCGAGAACACCACGTCGTCGGCGTTGAGCACGTCGTAGGTGTTCAGCTGGTCCGGCGAGATCACGTGCACGCCAGGCAGGTTGCGAATGCTCTTCGCGCCGACCTCATCGGTGCGGCCGATGACCACGAGCACCTTCTTGTTCTGGGTCAGCGTCGCCAGGAACGCCTTGGCGCTCTTGGTCGACGGCGTCTGCCCCTCGATCAGCTCGGTGACCGCGTGGATCCGCTCGTTGCGGGCCCGGTCCGAGAGCGCCCCGCGCAGCGCGGCGGCGATCATCTTCTTCGGGGTCCGCTGGCTGTAGTCGCGCGGCTGCGGGCCGTGCACGACGCCACCACCGGTGAACTGGGGAGCGCGGGTCGAACCCTGGCGGGCCCGGCCGGTTCCCTTCTGCCGGTACGGCTTCTTGCCACCGCCGGAGACCTCACCGCGGGTCTTGGTCGCATGCGTGCCCTGACGCTTGGCGGCCAACTGCGCGGTGACCACCTGGTGCATCAGCGCGATGTTGGGCTCAACATCGAACAGTGCAGCGGGCAACTCGACGGAACCGTCGGTCTTGCCTGCCGGAGTCTTCACATCAACTTTGAGAGTCATTACTTCTCGCCTCGCTTGACTGCGCTGCGGACAACCACCAGACCACCGTTGCGTCCGGGGATCGCGCCCTTGATCAGGATGACGCCCTTCTCGGCATCGACCTTGTGCACCTTGAGGTTCTGCGTGGTCACCCGGTCGTTGCCCATCCGGCCCGACATCCGGGTGCCCTTGAACACGCGGCCCGGGGTGGCGCAGCCACCGATGGAACCGGGACGACGGTGCACCGCCTGGGCACCGTGCGCGGCACCCTGGCCCGAAAAGCCGTGGCGCTTCATCGTGCCCGCGAAGCCCTTGCCCTTGCTGGTGCCGGTCACGTCGACGTACACGCCGTCGGCGAAGATCTCGGCGGTCAGTTCCTGGCCGACCTCGTAGTCGGCGGCCGCGGCCTCATCGTCGAGCCGCAGCTCGGCCAGGTGACGGCGCGGGTTGACGCCCGCGGCGGCGTACTGGCCGGTGACCGGCTTGTTGACCTTGCGCGGGCTGATCTCGCCATAGGCGAGCTGCACGGCGCTGTAGCCGTCGCGCTCGGTGGTACGGATGCGGGTCACCACGTTGGGGCCGGCCTTCACGACCGTCACCGGGACGACTTTGTTGTTCTCGTCGAACACCTGCGTCATGCCCAGCTTGGTGCCCAAAATGCCTCTTCTAGCCATTTTTCTCGGGTCTCCTACTGGATGTTGACGTCGACACTGGCCGGCAGATCGATGCGCATCAAAGCGTCAACGGTCTTGGGCGTCGGGTCGAGGATGTCGATCAGCCGCTTGTGCGTACGCATCTCGAAGTGCTCCCGCGAGTCCTTGTACTTATGCGGGGACCGGATGACGCAATACACGTTCTTCTCGGTCGGCAGCGGCACGGGGCCCACCACACTCGCGCCGGTACGGGTGACCGTTTCGACGATCTTGCGCGCCGAGGCGTCAATCGCCTCATGGTCGTAGGCCTTGAGCCTGATGCGGATCTTCTGTCCCGCCACGCTTCTCCTACCTCGCTCCTGCTTCGTACATCGGCCGGCCGCCTCTGGGAATCCCAGTCGGGCCTGGTTGCCCCGGCGCGGATTACGCCGAGTCTTGCCGCCGCTGTTTACCTGTCTGTGGTCCACCGATCCCCGCGGTCGGGCGTGTCGCCCTCACGCACATTCTCTCGCTCCGAAAAATCTGTCGCGATCGAATTGGGACCGGATGCGCCCGTGGTGGGCGCCGGTCGTATGCCCGGCCAGGCATACACCCGGCGCAAGGCAACCCGAACAGTATGCCCTAGATTCTGGCGTCATCCAAATCCGCGACCGAGCAGGTCGGAAGCGGCGTGACCGTGGGCGTTATGCACGCAAAACGGCCCGCAAGCGTGCACAGGCCCCACACTCGGGCGCGGCGGCGACCGAGCCACTATCTTACCGTCGAGTAAGGTAGGGCTCATGACCGCCACCTACCGCGCGTGGCAGCAGCTGTCTGGCAAGCCCTTGGGCACCCGGCTGTTCTCGGCCGCGGCCATGGCCCGGGTGCCCTATTTCGCCTCGATCCTGCCGCACGTCCGGCGGATGGAACCGGGCCTGGCCGAGGTCGACGTGCCCAAGTGGTTCTTCATCTACAACCACCTGCACACCGTGCACGCGATCGCCTCCTGCAACGCCGCCGAGATGGCGATGGGCATGTTGATGGAGGCCACCGTGCCGGCCGGCCACCGATGGATCCCCAAGGCGATGAACGTGGCCTACCTCGCCAAGGCCACCACATCGCTGCGGGCGACGGCCCGGCTGGACCCGCCCGACTTCACCGCCCTCACCGAGGGCACCGACGTCGTGGTGGCGGTCAGCGTGACCGACCGTGCCGGCGTCGAGGTCGTCCACGCCGATATCACCACCTGGGTCACCCCGGTCTGACTCCGCCGTCGGGCGTGACCACCCTCACGCCGACCACCGGAATCCCCCGCCGCCTGGACGGGTTACTACCGTTGCCATTCTTATAGAACAATGTTCCATAACGATGGCCACCCGACAAGGAGGCACCAATGACCAACATCGTTCTCATCCACGGGCTGTGGCTGCCGCATACCGCGTGGCAGCCGTGGATCGACCGCTTCGCCGCGAACGGCATCACCGCCGTCGCTCCCCCATGGCCCGGTGAGGCCGCGACGGTGGCCGAAACCCGTTCCGACCCGAGCGCTCAGGCGGGTTACGGAATCGACGAGTTGACCTCGCACTTCGCCAAGGTTCTCGAGGGCTTCGACGAGCCGCCGGTGGTGATCGGCCATTCGTTCGGCGGGTTGATCGCGCAGAAGCTGCTCGGCGAGGACAAGGCGGCCGCGGCGATAGCGATCGACCCCGCACCGATCAAGGGCATCACGGCGTTACCGTTCACCCAGCTGCGCTCCGCGTTCCCGGTGCTGGGGAATCCCCTGAACCGGGGCCGGGCCAAATCCCTCACCCGTGAGCAGTTCCGCTACGCCTTCGGCAACGCCCTCGACCGGGCGGAGTCCGACGAGTTGTGGGAGCGGTTGGCCATCCCGTCGCCGGGCAAGCCGCTGTTCGAAGCCGCCACAGCGAATTTCGCGGTCTCGTCACCGGCGAAGGTCGACACCTCGAACCCCGCTCGGGGCCCGCTGCTCATCACCGCGGGCACCGCCGATCACACGGTTCCCTACGTCACGGCCAAGGGCGCGTTCAAGAGGTACGCGAAGTCGCCTGCGGTCACCGATTTCCACGAATTCGCCGGGCGTGGTCACTCGTTGACCGTCGACCACGGCTGGCCCGAAGTCGCCGACACCGCACTGAGCTGGCTCGAACACCGTGACGTCACCGCACCACGCTCGACATCACGATGAGGATGATGAGTACCGGACACTGATCGACGATTCGAACCGGGGAGGCACCACGGACACCCGAGCCCCATCGGCGTCCCGACGCCGAACCGCAAGTGAACAGGTCTCGGCCGCACTGCTGAGTGCGGCCGAGGCTGTTCTCGATCGCACGGGCGCCAAGGGTGTGACGATCCGCGCCGTGGCAGCGCAGGCGGGCGTTGCGCCCATGGGCGTCTACAACCGCTTCGAAAGCAAGGAGGGGCTGATCGGCGCCCTGGCCATGCGCGCACTGGACGAGTTGGCCGACGCCATCACGGTGCCCTCCGATATCGAACCGGTCGAGCGGTTTCGCCGCGCCTGCGACGGCTACCGCGACTTCGCCCTCTGCCACCCCGCCCGGTACGCGCTGGTCTTCGCCAGCGGCAGCCCACTGGAGGACAGGTCCTCGCTTGTCGCCGAACGCGGACGGCTGGTGTTCGACACCCTGGTCGATCTGATCCGGGCGGTGGTCGCCGACGCCGGCGGTACCGAGCCGATCGAAGCCGGCCAGGCGGTCTGGAACGCGGTACACGGTGCGGTCACCATCGAACAGGCCGGTCTGACCCAGACGGCCGACGCCGCCGCGTCCTACGGACACCTGCTCGACGTGCTCATCGCCGGACTTCTCGCCGCGCCGAATCCGGCCTGAGTCAGTCCAGGTAGGTGCCGTGCCCCTCGCGCACCAGGCCGCCGTCGAATATCAACACCTCGTTGACCAACCCGCCGCGCTGATTGCGGTAGTTGATCACCAGGGCGGATTCACCGCGATACACCTCGACCACCTCGAAATGCAGGTCCGGCATGCCCGCAAGCGCGGTGGTCCAGTAGTGGCGCAACGCCTCCTTACCCCGCAGCACCCCGCCGCTGCCCGGGAGCACCCGCGCGGCGACGGGTGAGCTGAACACCACGTCGTCATGGAAATGCGCGAGCACCGCGGCCACATCGTGGGCGTTCCAGGCCGCCACCCAGGCCTCGGCGTACTCTCGCGGGTCCGGCGTCGACATCTGATTCATTTCTCCTTCAGGCCATCCCAGAACAAGCACCGATGCTCCCGCCCGAACCCCTCCGCCATCCGGCTGCCATCCGGCCGCAGGGACATCCGCGCACCCGCACCGTCCAGCGCGGGCCAGTCCGGCAATCCCTCGGCGTCCGGATTCCCGTTGCGGACGAACCGGCTCCAGTATTCGATCATCTGATCCGACAACCGCACCTGTGCGGGGGTCGGCGGCTGGGCGCCACCGACGTCGAACAGGTAGCGCAGCTCCAACGAATGGCTGGCCCCGACCGGGAACGGCAGCGTCCGCATCGCCTCGGGCGCAGGCGCGTCGCGGTCGTCGAACTCGTAGGCGTAGACCGTACCGGTGCGGGTCAGCGCGTGGGCGATGCTGCCGGACATGCAGGAGAACTCGGCGTCGGTGACCGCCGCCGAGTATGCCTGCGCCACACCGCCGTAACGCTCCGGAGGGTACTGGGTGCCGACCGCGGCGGCGTCCGCGCCGAAGGTCTCCGAAAGCAGGTGCGGATAACTCTCCGGAGGGAACCGCGCGCCGTCGCGCAGGTAGCGCAACGCCACGAACAAGGTGAACTCATCACGCGTGGTGCCGATCAGCACGGGCACCTTGGCCGCACGCCCGGCACCGAACTCGGTCAGCGGCGATACCGGCAGCACCTTGGTTCCGGTGACCGGACCGGTCAGGGCGTCACTACCGATATTGAAGTACCACACCGGTTTCCGCAGCCGGTCCACCGGCAGCATGCGCAGGCAGGCCGCCGCGGTCACCGGATCCGCGCACCCCACGGCCGCCGCGTAGTCGATGCTGCGCGCTCCCGCCGTGGCCACGTCGGCCTGCGCCTGGCACGGTGCGCTCATCAGGATCGCGGCACGGAACAGCCCGGCGGATCCTGGCGCCACCAGGTGATCGCACACCGACATTCCGCCCGCGGACTCACCGGCGACGGTGACCTTGTCCGGGTCGCCGCCGAAGTGGGCGATGTTCTCGCGCACCCACCGCAGTGCGGCCTGCTGATCGGCCAGGCCGTAGTTGCCGACGTCGCCCGCCGGGCCAAGCGCGGGGTGGGCCAGGAAGCCCAGCGTGCCGAGCCGGTAGTTGACGGTGACGACGACGATGTCACCGCGCGCGGCGAGCCGGTGCGCGTCGTAGACGTCGCTGCTGCCGCTGACGAACGCGCCGCCGTGGATCCACACCATGACCGGCTTGCGTGCACCGGACACCGGTGGTGTCCAGACATTCAGGGTGAGGCAGTCCTCTGCGGTGTTGCGGCTCTGTTCCGGATCGGCGGCCGGGTCCTGAATACATCGCGGGCCCGGCCGGGTGGCGTCGCGCTCACCCGGCCAGCCCGGGGCCGGGGCAGGCAACGCGAACCGCCGCGGTCCGACCGGCGGTGCCGCATAAGGGATTCCGGCGAAGATCCGGTAATCGGGAGCCACCGCGCCACGCAGGTCTCCTGCGTCGGTGTGGACCAGCGCCGGATCGCTCTCGATGGGCGCGACCGGCACCGCCTGGCCGCCACCGCGGGCACATCCCGCACCCGAAAGCGCCAGCACGCCGATGGCGGCTAGCAACGCAATCACTCGCCGGTGCGACCGCATGGGTGGGAGCCTACCGAGCGGATCGACGGGTTCGGTCGCGTTGCGTGGCGCCGATCACATATGATGATAATTGACACCCGTCAAGAACCGCATGCCCACCCGGGAGGAGTCCGTATGAGCGCACCGGCGATGGACGACGCCGCGAGAGTCCTGGCCGACCCGACCGCATACGCCGACGACCCGCGGCTGCACGCGGCGTTGACCCGGTTGCGGGCGGACAATCCGGTCGCCTGGGTCGACAACGCACCCTACCGGCCGTTCTGGGCGATCACCCGGCACGCCGACATCATGGCCGTCGAACGCGACAACGAACTGTTCATCAGCGAGCCGAGACCGCTGCTGTCGACCGCGGCGGCCGACGATCTGGCCAGGCAACAACTCGAGGCCGGCACGGGGCTGCGGACCCTGATCCACATGGACGACCCGCATCATCGCAAGGTCCGCGCCATCGGCGCAGACTGGTTCCGCCCCAAGGCGATGCGCGACCTCAAGGTCAGGGTCGACGAACTCGCCAAACGGTATGTGGACCAGATGCGTGACATCGGCCCGGAGTGCGACTTCGTCACCGACATCGCCGTCCAATTCCCGCTGTACGTCATCATGTCGCTGCTCGGCCTGCCCGAGGAGGACTACAACCGCATGCACATGCTCACCCAGGAGATGTTCGGCGGGGACGACGACGAGTACAAGCGCGACGGCGGATCGCTGCAGGACCAACTGTCGGTGCTGCTCGATTTCTTCGCCTACTTCTCCAAGCTCACCGCGTCCCGGCGGGCCAACCCGACCGAGGACCTGGCATCGGCGATCGCCAACGGCCGCATCGACGGTGAAGCGCTCTCCGACGTCGACACCGCCTCCTATTACGTCATCGTCGCCAGCGCGGGCCACGACACCACCAAGGACGCGATCTCGGGCGGATTGCACGCCCTGATCGAGAACCCCGGCGAGCTGGACCGGCTGCGCGCGCACCCCGAACTGATGGGTACCGCGGTCGAGGAGATGATCCGGTGGTCAACGCCGGTCAAGGAGTTCATGCGCACCGCGACCGCCGACACCACGGTGCGCGGGGTACCGATCGCCAAGGGCGAATCGGTATATCTGGCTTATGTTTCGGGCAATCGCGACGAGGAGGTCTTCGCGGATCCGTTCCGGTTCGACGTGGCGCGCGACCCGAACAAGCACCTGGCCTTCGGATACGGCGTGCACTTCTGCCTGGGAGCCGCGCTGGCCCGGATGGAGATGCACAGCCTGTTCACCGAGCTGCTGTCGCGGCTGGAGTCGGTCGAATTGACCGGGACCCCTGAGCTTTCCGCGACCACGTTCGTCGGTGGGCTCAAACACCTGCCGCTCCGCTACTCGATCCGCTGACCCGAGCGGGTGCGGGCGGCCGCGCCGCCGGACCGCGGCGGTGAGTGGCCAGAAACCCGTCGACCGCCGCGCGCACACACGCGCTGTAATCGAACTCGGGCAACGTACTCAGCTTGCCCAGCACGATCGGGCCGAGCAGCAGCGCGGCGGCCTGGGTGCGGTCGACGTCACCGAGTTCGGCCACCGCGTCCGAGCTGTCGAAGATCGCCTCGAACGGCGCCGCGTACTGCTCGGCGACCCGCTCGCGCAGCGTACGTATCTCCTGGCTATCGTCGGTCCGCCACGGCGACTGCTCCAGGTCCCCGCCCAGCGCCAGCCACGACATCGCCGTCACGGTGACCGGGGCCTCGGCGATGAGATCGGCCTGGGCCCGCACCAGTGCGATCAACCGGTCACGCAACGGGCCATTCTCGGGCGGCGCAGGCGCTGGTGGGATCAGTGCCCGAAATGCCGCTGCCAGTAAGTCATTTCCGCTGGGAAAATGTCGGTAGAGGGTGGCCCTGGCGACGTTCGCGGCGCGGGTGACCGCGTCGACGGTGACCGCGCTCGGGCCGCCCGAACGCAGCAGCGAGGTCGCCGCCTCCAGCAGCCGCGCCCGCGAGCGGGCCGGCCGCGGGTCGGCACTCCCTTGGGCCATCTTCAGTCACCTCCGCAACAAATCAGACTTATCGTCTCGCTCCGAGACTGTTAGTCTCAAAACCATCGTCTGACGGAGGAGCGCACATCATGGCCGACACCCTGGTCAGGCCCGACCAGGATATCCACCCGGGGATGGCCGCGCTGTCGGTCCGCCGACGCTCCTGGTTGCTCGCCGTCGCCTGCATGGACGTATCCATCGTGATCTCCTCGATGGTGGCCCTCAACGCCGCACTGCCCGATATCGCCCGACAGACCGCCGCCACCCAGTCCCAACTCACCTGGGTGATCGACGGGTACACGCTGGTGCTGGCCTGCCTGCTGCTGCCGGCCGGGGCCATCGGCGACCGGTACGGCCGGCGGGGCGCCCTGCTCACCGGCCTGGCCGTGTTCACCCTGGCCTCGGCGGCACCGCTGATCCTGGACAGTCCGCTCCAACTGATCGCCGCCCGCGCGGTCGCCGGTGCCGGGGCTGCCTTCATCATGCCCGCAACCCTTTCGCTGCTGACCTCCGCATTCCCGAAGTCGGAGCGCAACAAGGCGGTTGGGATCTGGGCCGGCGTGGTCGGATCGGGCGCTGTCTTCGGCTTCCTGATCACCGGCGGGTTGCTGCAGATCTGGTCGTGGCAGTCGATCTTCGCGACCTTCGCCGTCGTCGGGCTCGGGTTATTCGTGCTGACCTGCACGGTGCCCTCGTCACGAGATGCGAACGCCACCCCGCTGGACTGGTTCGGCGCGCTCCTGATCGGTGCGGCCGTAGCGGTTTTCGTGCTCGGGGTGATGGAGGCCCCGGTGCGGGGCTGGACGCATCCGTTGGTCTGGGGCGCCATGACCGGCGGGGTCGCCCTGGCGCTGGCCTTCGCCGTCGTGCAGTTGCGGCTGCGGCACCCGCTGCTGGACGTCAGGTTGTTCGCCAAACCCGACTTCACCACCGGCGCGGTCGGCGTGACGTTCCTGTTCTTCGCGAACTTCGGCTATTTCTTCGTCAGCATGCAGTACATCCAGCTGGTGATGGGCTACAGCCCGATCCAGACCGCGTTCGCCCTGTGCCCGCTGACGGTGCCCGTGCTCACCCTCAGCACCACCACGCATCTCTATCTTCCGAAACTGGGCTTGCGACTGTGCGTTTCGGTCGGTCTCTGCTTCATCGCCGCGGGTCTGCTGAGTATGCGCCTGCTGCAGCTCGACTCCGGTTACCTCGAATACGCCTGGCCCCTGTTCATCATGAGCATCGGTATCGGCATGTGCACCGCGCCGACGACATCGGCCATCATGGGCGCCGTTCCGGACGAGAAACAGGGTGTGGCGTCGGCGGTCAACGACACCACCCGCGAGGTCGGTGCCGCACTGGGTATCGCGGTGGCGGGCTCAATCCTGGCCGCCCAGTACCAGAATCACCTGACGCCGAGCCTTACCGGGTTGCCCGCCGAGCTACATGATCCCCTCCTCAGCTCACTGGCCGAGGCCCTCGCCGTGGCCGGGCAGTCGGGCCCGCAGGGCGCGGCCATCGGCGAGCTGGCCAAGCAGGCATTCCTGGACGCGACGAACTCGGCCCTACTGGTGATGGCCGCCGTGCTGGGCGTGGCGGCGGCCCTCGTCGGAGTCTGGGGGCCGGGCCGTGACGGCAGGCAGTCGCGGCTGGCCCGCCGGATCAGCTCACGATGAACTCGGCGGCCCGGTGACCGATCATGGCGATGGTGGCGTGCGGGCCCCGGCTGGTGATGGCGGGCATGATCGATCCGTCGACCACCCACAGGCCGTCCACTCCGAGCACCCGGCAGGTCGGGTCGAGCACCGCATCCGCACCGGTCCCGATCGGCGCGGTACCGGCAAGGTGCTGCGATGTCGACCAGGACGGATCGCCGACTTCCACTGTGTGGCCGGCTAATTCGCGGGCCAGCTCCGATCCGGACCGCAGTGCGTCGACGTCCGCGGACACCGAATCGTAGCGGTGCTCGATCATCGGCGGGGTCATCGCGTCGGCGGAGACCAGCCGCACCCGGCCGCGGGACCCCGGTCGCATCAGCGCCACTCCGAGGTGCGGAAGCTCGGCCGGATCGTGTCCGGGTCCGTGCACCATGGCCGAGAACCCGGCGGTGTAGGGCCGGATCTCCACGCCGTCGCCGGTGGTGAGCACGGCCTCCAGTGGCGGCAGGTCATGGGTCGGTGTCCACGCCACCGGAAGGACCCACTCCGGGTGATCGAGCGTGGCCATCCCGACCGGCAGACCGGCGACCACCCGAATCCCCAGCGCCTCGAGATCGGCCGCCGGACCCACGCCCGACAGCATGAGCAACTGAGCCGACCCGATTGCCCCGGCGCACAGCACAATTCGATCCGCGGAAAGATCCCGACCGTCATCGCACCGGACGCCGACCGCACGGCCCCCGGAGATCAGCACCCCGACCGCTCTGGTATCGGTACGCAGGACGAGATTGGCCCGGTCCAGCGCGGGTTGCAGGTAGGCGCCACCCGGGCCCACCCGGGTGCCGCCATCGATGTTCAACGGGACCGCACCAACGCCCGCCGGCAGCGGTGACCCGCGATCGGACCCGTTGAGGTCCGGCAGCCAACCGAAGCCCGCATCGGTCGCCGCGCTCACGAAAGACGCTGTACAGCCATCGAATTCACGAACCCGGCGGACGTTGATCGGACCGTCCGTGCCATGCAGGGCGGTGCCGAAGTCCAGGTCGTTCTCGATCGCGCGGAAGTGCGGAAGCACCTCCTCCCAGCTCCACCCTGCGACGGCCCAGGTGTCGAAGTCGGTGGGGAGACCGCGGCAGAAGTATCCGCCGTTGACCGCGCCGGAGCCGCCCACCACCGACCCACGGATGATCTCGGTGTGCCGCGGCGGGTGCTCGGTCAGCGTCGAGGGATAGTGCCGGACCACCGAGCTCGCGGCACCGATCGGTAGGCGCAGACCGTCGCTGATCTGGGCAGCCACCCGTGGGTCGGTGGGCGCGGGACCGGCTTCGACGACCGTGACCCGGCAGCCCGGATCGGTGGAAAGCCGTTCGGCCAGCACCGATCCAGCGCTTCCCGCGCCGACGATCAGGATATCGCTGTTCGGTTGCAAGCTGTCGCTTCAACTCCGCAGCTGCGGTTTGAGCGCGCCGGCATGGCGTTCCCGCACCACCCCGGTCCACAGGCCGGTCCCGTAGGCGATGTCGTCGAGGCGTTTGAGCAGGATGTGGGTCAACAGGCCGACCGGCTTGGTATCGTCGTCGGCGTTCCCCCGCCGGGTCGCCCAGTCCACCACCCCGTCGATCACGGCCGCGAGCAGAACCGCCTTCCTGGCCCGCCGGAACAGCAACGCCCCGATCAGCGCGACCGGCCAGTAATGGCGACAGATGGCCGAGCACAGCTGCAGCGCCGACGACCACAACCCGTTGGCCGCCACGACCGCGACCTCCTTGGGTTCGGTGTCGACGGTTCTCAGCGATCGGGCGACCCGTGTCCCGGTGAGCACGGCCACCGCCAGCGAGGCCAGATACCCCACGAACGATCCCATGGACAGCAGCAGCCACACCATCAGCGTCCAACCGGAGATCACCAGCGGTGCCGTCTTACCTGGATGCCGAACGGTCAGCGGCGCCGCCGATGTGCCGTAGAAAGCCTTACGGGTGAACCACTTTCGCAGGTCGGTCCGGTGATCGTGGGCGACAAGGGCGATCGGCTCGTACCGCAGGCGGGCGCCGGACTCGACAAAACGCCAGCACAGGTCGACATCCTCGCCCGACGGCATGGTCTCGTCGAAGCCACCCACGGCCACCAGCGCCGACCGCCGGCAGATGATCGCGGCGCTCGGCACATAGGACACCGTCCCGTACGGCACCACCGGCGCCTCGCGGACCCCGAGGTCCAGTGAGGACCGGACGGCCTCGTACCGGCCCACCAGGTTGTCGGCGTTGTGCAGCCCGACGATGCGGGGCGCGACCAGCGCCACCGCGGGATCGCAGAAGTGACCGAGCAGCGCCTCCAGCCAGCCGCGCCGCGGCACCACGTCGGAATCCAGGAAGGCCACGAAATCGGTCTCGCAGGCCGCCAGGCCGGTGTTGCGCGCGGCCGCCGGACCGTTGCTGCGGACATGGCGGAGCACACGCACATCGCAGTGCATCTGAGCGAACTCGGTTTGCTCGACCGGTACCGCCGACCCGTCGTCGACCACGATGATCCGCAGCCCGCGCAGCGTGGTGATCAATCGGTGCAGCCCAGATGGGTTGTCGCGCACCGGAATAACAACGGTGACATCATGGTGCGACGGACCGCTGGCCGGACGCGGATGGGCGACGGTGGCGTCGAGCAGGGTTCGCGCCAATTGAGCACTGAGCGCGTCGTGCACCTCGAGGCGGCCACCGTTGAGCATCGTCTGGGCCGTCGGCGCCAGCCGCAGCAGCCGCGTCGGGGATCCGCCGAGCAGCGCCGAACCCTCACCGAGCACCTTGACTCGGCGATCCACCTGGACGGCGAAACCGTCGGGCAGTCTCGGTCCGGTCATATCAGCATCCCGTTCCGGTCGGGCTGCCACCGGCCGATCCGGTCGGCACAGCCTTTGACCATCTGAGCAAAGATACGCTCCCCCTCGGTCGCGGTGGCAGTCGTCGGATCGCCGAGCACCCCGAGTTCGCTGACGGCCGCGACACCACCGCTGCGCAGGCGCGGCATCAACTCGGTCAGCGGTGCGGTATTACCTGACATAAGCTCGTCGACCCAGACATCTCGCGGTGAAATATGTAGCAATACGGAAGTTTCGGTGTGCCCGGCATGGGCATCGGCATCCGGCGTGACGCACGGGACCCAGCCTGCGTCGCGCCCCTCGGTGCGCAGCGATACGACCGCCCCGGCCATCGCCTCCACATTCCCGCCGTGGCCGTTGACGAACACCAGCCGCCGCGCCCAGCTCGACGCCGACCTGCCGTACTCGATCAGCAAAAGCCGCAGCGCAGCGGTCCCGATCGAGACCGTGCCGGGAAAGCCCTCGTGTTCCCCGCTCGCGCCGTAGCCGACCGCAGGGGCGACCGTCCACGCGCCGTCGACATCCAGTCGCTCGACCGCACCACCGGCCACCGCCGTCGCGATCCGGGTGTCGGTGTCGAGCGGCAGGTGCGGACCGTGTTGCTCGGTCGACCCCACCGGGATGACCAATGTCGGCGACACGCCGCGTAGCTGTCTCGACGTCGAGTCAGCGAGTCGGGTGGGGAAAGCCACGTGCCGATCGTAGGCCGAATTCACCTGGAGTGCGCCGATTGTTGGAGCATGAGCGGCACCAGATTCGCCAGAAATTTCCGCGAGCCGCCCGCCACCATCACGTGCGCCCCTTCCGCCACCCCTGTCACGCACCCCGGCAAGCGGTGTTCGGTCAGGTCCCGGCGTCGGGTGCCACGCCCAGCGTGCGGGTGAAATCCCGCGGGATCAGAATGTCCTCGGCCACCAGGTCGTGGACCGACGACCGGCCCAGGCCCATCAACGCCGAGTCGATCCCACCGCGCAGGATGTCGAGCACATTCTCAACGCCGGCCTGGCCCTCGGCCGCCAGCCCCCACAGGTAGGCCCGGCCGATCATGACCGCCCTGGCACCGAGCGCCAGCGCCTTGACCACATCGCTGCCGCGGCGGATCCCCCCGTCCAGCAGCACCTCCACCTGGTCACCGACCGCATCGGCGATCGCGGGCAGGGCCCGGATCGAGGCCGGCGTGCCGTCGAGGTTGTTGCCGCCGTGGTTGGACACCGAGATCGCCGAAACACCTGCGTCAACAGCACGTTTGGCGTCGTCGACGCGCATCACTCCCTTGAGCATGAACGGGCCGCCCCAGAATTCGCGCAGCCAGGCGATGTCCTCCCAGGTCGGCGGCGGGGTGCCCATCCACTCGCCGTAGGCGTTGAAGAACGGCGGTCCGGCCTCGCCCAGGGCGGCCTGGTTGGGCACCCGCAGGTTCGGCGGGTTCAGCGTCCGGCCCCACTGCCACAGCCACCGCGGCTTGGTCAGCGCCTCGGGCATCATCTTGACCATGGTGGGCAGATCCATCTGCTCGGGGATCTTCGGGCTGCCCCAGTCCCGGCCGTGCGAGAAGCTCCAGTCGGTGGTCACGATCAGCCCGACCGCGCCGGCCGCGCGGGCGCGCTCGGCGCGGGCCGCGATCGCATCCCGGTCGCCGAGCCAGTAGATCTGGAAGAAGACCTTGTCGTTGACCGCGACCACATCCTCCACCGGCTTACTGGCAAACGACGACAGCCCCATCGCGGTCCCTCGGGCGGCGGCGGCCCGGGCCACCGCCACCTCGCCGTCCGGGTGTACCGCCTGAACCCCGGTCGGCGAGATGATCACCGGCATCGAAATCTGTTGGCCCATCACGGTGGTCGCCAGGTCCCGCTTCTCCTGCGCGCCGATGACGTGCGGTGCGAAGCCGAGCTCGGCGAAGGCCTCGACGTTGTCGGAGACGGTAAGGCCCTTTTCGCTGGCCGCAACGAGCGCGCCGTATACCGACTTGGGCAGCCGCCTGCGGGCCCGTTGCTGGGCGATCGCGACGGTCTCGAACCAGGTATCTCGCGCCATTGGGTTACACCGGACTTTCGTTGCAGAATCGGGCCGGGGGTTTGGTGAGCAGTTTCAGCGCCACCGGCCCCTGTTTGGTGCCCCGGGAATGGTCGCCGCTCGGCTTGGGTTTGACCCGCTCGGCCGCCAGCGCCGGCTCACCCCAGCCTTCGACGCATTCCGGGTCGGGCCCGTCCAGCGGCAGCCCGGTGAAGAATTTCGCCGCCATGCAGCCGCCACGGCAGCTGTCATAGTGGCCGCAGCTGCCGCAGGCACCGGCGGACTGCGGCTCACGCAGCTCGCGGAACAACGGCGCGTTCTGCCAGACGTTCTGAAAGCCGGAGTCGGACAAGATGTTTCCGGCCAGGAACCTGTCATGGATGGCGAACGGGCAGGCGTAGACGTCGCCGACCGGGTCGATCAGGCAGACCACCCGGCCCGCGCCACACAGGTTGAGCCCGGCCAGCGCACCGGGGGCGCCCAGGCCCGACAGGTGGAAGAAGGAGTCGCCGGTCAGCACCCCGTCACCCTTGGCCACCAGCCAGTCATAGAGCTGACGCTGCTGATCGGCGGTGGGGTGCAGCTCGTCCCAGGTGTCGGCCCCGCGGCCGGACGGGCGCAGCCGGGTGATCCGCAGGGTGGCGCCGTAACGTGCTGCCAGGGCGGCGAATTCGTCGAGCTGACCGACGTTGTGGCGGGTCACCACCACCGAGATCTTGGCGTCCCTGAAGCCGGCGTCGCGCAGGTTCTCCAGGGCGCGCACGGCCATGTCGAACGAACCCTTGCCCCGCACCGCGTCGTTGACCTCTGCGTTGGCGCCGTCCAGTGAGATCTGGACGTCGACGTAATCGCTGGCCGCCAGCTTCGCGGCCACCTCGGGGGTGATGCGCACCCCGTTGGTGGAGAACTTCACCCCGACGTGGTGGGCCGTGGCGTAGTCCACGAGTTCCCAGAAGTCCGGGCGCACAGTGGGTTCCCCACCGCCGATGTTGACGTAGAACACCTGCATGCGTTCCAGCTCGTCGATGATGTCCTTGCACTGCTGCGTCGACAGTTCACGCGGGTCGCGTTTACCCGACGAGGACAGGCAGTGCACGCAGGCCAGATTGCATGCGTAGGTGAGCTCCCAGGTCAAGCAGATCGGCGCGTCAAGACCGCGCTCGAACTGTTCCACGAGCCGGGGCACCGGTGCTACAGAAGTCATTGAGTGTTCCCAGGTATGAGCATTTTCGACTGGACAAGCACGCTCAGCGCGTGCAGATAGGGCGCCTGATCGTCATCGCCGATCCCGGCCGCCCGGCAGGCCGACCGGGCGTCGGGGTGGTCGGCCAACGAGTTGACCACCTCGACGACCGTCCGGTTTTTGAGGAACGACAGCTTGCGGGTACCGAAGTGGTACAGCAGGGCGCCGAACGGCTCGGGCCGCACCGCCACCTGGGGATGCAGCCGCCAGCTCACATCCGGGTCGAAAGCGGTGGATCCTGCCGTATCGGCGACCTGGGTGGCCACGGTCAGTAAACCCCGCACATGCCGTCGATCGACACCTCTTCGACGAGAGTCTCGGTGACGAGCTCGGACTCGGTCTCGACGTGCTGATTCGGTTCCATGAACGCTTCCTTTCGTGGCGTAAGGTCTCGACAATTGTGATCGAGATCGCAAGGATATGGCATCGAGTGCCAAAATGGAAGAGGTGGGTGTGATGCTGCAGGGATCCGCACCCCGGGCGGGCCGGCGTCGGTCCACCACCCAGGACCACATCGCCGGTGTGGCCATCGAGCTGTTCGCGGCGCGCGGATTCGACGAGGTCAGCGTCGACGATGTGGCCGCCGCCGCGGGCATATCCCGGCGCACCCTGTTCCGGTACTACGCCTCCAAGAACGCCATCCCGTGGGGCGACTTCGACGCGCACCTGCAACACCTGCGTGAGCTGCTGGCGACCCTCAGCCCGCGGACGTCGCTGGGCGAGGCCCTGCGTGAGGCGTTGCTGGCGTTCAACACCTACGCCCCCCACGAGATGGCCGAGCACCGGAAACGGATGCGCGTCATCTTGGAAACCGCAGGGCTGCAGGCCTATTCGATGACAATGTACGCCGGCTGGCGCGATGTCATCGCCACCTATGTGGCCGGCCGTACCGGTGCGGTCGTCGGTGACCTGATGCCGCAGACCATCGCATGGCTGATGCTCGGCGTGGCGTTGTCGGCGTATGAACACTGGCTCGCCGACGAGTCGGTGGAATTGCCCCATGCCATCGCCGAGGCGTTCGACATCGCCAGGCCCGGCCTCGACGCACTACGGATCTAACCCGACACACCGTCGTCCCACACCCGGGCCAGCGCCGACGGTCCCCCCGGAGTCAACGGCTCGGTGAGCACGACCGGCGCCTGCGCCATGAACCGCGGCCTGGTCCCGCGATGCACGTCGGCCGCATGCACGGTGAACGGGTGCACGAGGTACATGTCCCCGGGGCGCCCGGTCGCCAGCGCCACCGGCCGCCCCCGACTGACCCGGTCCACCGGCTCACCGGAATCGAAGAACTCGACCGGCTCGGCGTCGAGCACGGTGGCCACATCGCGGTGTGACCCGACCCTGATCCGGGTGGGCGCATCGTCGGGACCGACCTCCGAGAGCAGGGTCAACAACGTCATGGTGTGCGGGCGCCCGCTGACGACCCAGTTCTCCCCGGACAGCAGGGTGTTTCGGTCAATGTGCCAGCCCCGGTCCTCGGCGGGCGGGGATACCGGAAACCGGATCGGGATGTTCCCCAGCGAATGCCGCGGTACCCACCCGCCGGCACCGCACAGCTGGTCGAGGGCCTGCGCCAGGGCCGCGCTGCGCGCCAACTGACCGAACGGCCCGGACCCGGTCAGATCGGCCGCCCACACCACCGGCTGCGTCCAGGATTCCGGCTCGCGTGGCGACAGCCCGATCTGCCGCCACAGCAACTCCCTTGCCGCGTCGGCGATATCGACCGCCGCCGCCCCCCCGACCTTGACGAAACCGTCGCGTATGAACTCGTTGACGTCGATCACCGTTATAACCCTGGCGCAAATGCCGGTTGGCGCGCCAATGATTTTTCAACGCACGCTCCGTCCACACCGAAAGGGTCGATTCGTGACCACCCTGGAACACAACGCCGCCGACGATCAGCCGAGGGCCCGGATCGCGATGGCGTCGATGATCGGCACCACCATCGAGTTCTACGACTTCTACGGCTACGCGACCGCCGCGGTCCTGGTGTTTCCCCAGCTGTTCTTCCCGAAAGGCGATCCGTCCACCGCACTGCTCGCCTCCCTGGCGACCTTCGGCCTGGCATTCGCCGCCCGACCACTCGGCTCAATCCTGTTCGGTCACTTCGGAGACCGCCTGGGCCGCAAGGCAACTCTGGTGGCCTCACTGCTGGTGATGGGGTTCGCGACGTTCGCGATCGGCGCCCTGCCGACCTATCACCAGGTCGGGCTCCTGGCACCGGCGTTGCTGGCACTGATGCGGTTCACCCAGGGCCTGGCCCTCGGCGGCGAATGGAGCGGCGCGGCCCTGCTGTCGACCGAAACCGCCGACCACGGCAGGCGCGGGTGGGCGGCCATGTGGCCTCAGCTCGGGGCCCCGATCGGGTTCCTGCTGGCCAACGGGGTCTTCCTGGTGCTGCTGTCCACCCTCGGCGGACCGGGTGGGGCGTTCTACACCTGGGGCTGGCGGATCCCGTTCCTGCTCAGCGCGGTCATGGTGGCGTTCGGCCTGTACGTGCGGCTGCGATTGGCCGAAACCCCGGTGTTCGCCCGGGCCGCCGAGGCCGGCCAGCGGGTGAAAGCACCACTGGCCGAACTATTTCGGCACAACTGGCGCGAGGTCGTCGTCGGCACCTTCGCAGTCGTCGGCATCTTCTCACTGTTCTACATCGTCACCACCTGGACGCTGGGCTACGGCACCGGACGTCGTGCGCCCGAAGGCAGCGGCCTGGGCTTCGGCTACACCGGGTTCCTGCAACTGCAGCTCATCTCGGTACTCGTCTTCGCCGCGACGATTCCCCTCGCCGGCCGCCTGATCGACCGGGTCGGCAGGCGCCCCGTCCTGCTGCTCACCTCGGCGGCCGTCATCGGCTACGGCGCAACCTTCGCGCTGTTCCTCTCCCCCGCGCACGCCACCCGCGCGAGCGTGCTGGTATTCCTCGTCATCGGGATGGCACTGACCGGCTTCGCCTACGGCCCGCTGGGTGCCGTGCTGCCCGAATTGTTCCCGACCAACGTCCGCTACACGGGTTCGGGAGTGTCGTTCAACCTGGCCGGCATCCTCGGCGCCGCGGTCGCACCGTTCATCGCAACCTGGCTCACCGCCCATCACGGCGTCACGCAGGTCGGAATGTACCTGATGGCGATGGCGGCACTCACCCTCACCGCACAGCTGGCATTACCCGAGACCAGAGCGGTTCCGCTCGACACGCCCGCCACGCGCTGAAGTTCGTCGAAAAAAACTCCGGCTACCCCGTCGGAGTTGGGGTCGTGGCGGCGACGATAGAGATGTGAGCGCCGAAACAGATGCTCCGCGGGCGCTGCTGACGCTGTACGACGAGGCACTGCCGACGGTGTACGGATACTTCATCCGGCGCTGTGGTGACCGCGGAGCCGCCGAGGACCTGACGTCGGAGACGTTCCTGGCGGCGATGGATGCCGCCCGCAGACCGTCCCCGCCGCCGCTCTCGGTGCCGTGGCTGATCGGCGTGGCCCGGCACAAGCTCGCCGACCACTACCGGCGGCGGCACGACCGGCTGCACGTTCCGGTGGCCGAACTGCCCGAACCGGTGGATCCGGCCGACGACTGGGACGCCGAACTGGATCGGATCGTCGCCGAGAGTGTGCTGGCGCGGCTGCCCGAACACCAGCGCACCGTGCTGGCGCTGCGCTATATGGACGACTGTTCGGTGCCGGAGTGCGCCGAGCTGATCGGCCGCACCGTGCACGCCACCGAGGCGCTACTCGTCAGGGCCCGCAAGGCATTCCGAGCGCACTACCCACAACCGGAAGGAGGGACGTCATGACGAACAACAGCCACGATCCGTTGACCGTGCTGGGTGACGGCGAGCTTCCGGTTGCCCCGGACCCGGAATTCGCCGCCCGGCTGCGCGCCCGCCTGGAATCGGCACTCACACTTCCAACCCGAACCGAAGGAGTGGTCATGACCGGCACCGATACCGCCATCGCAGAACTCAACGAGCCCGCAGCGACGCCGCCGCCCCCTCGCCCCGCCGCGATCCCGTACCTGGCCGTACCCGACGCGCGCGCCGCGATCGCCTGGTACACCGACGCGTTCGGCGCGTCCCTGGTGGGGCAGCCGTACGAGATGGACGACGGACGGATCGGGCACGCCGAGCTGGAATTGGAGGGCGGAGTGCTGTACCTGGCCGACGAGTACCCCGAGATGGGGATGACTGCCCCTGGACCAGACCATATTTCGGTGAGCCTGATGATCCATGTCCCGGACACCGACGCCGCACTGGAACGGGCCAGGTCGCACGACGCCCAGGTGCAACGAGAGCCGTACGAGAACTACGGCGCCCGCAACGCCACGATCGTCGACCCGTTCGGCCATCGGTGGATGCTCTCCGGGCCGGTGACCGGTGCAGCCGTCACCATCCAGCACGGCGACGTCGGCTACGTCTCGGTGTGGTCCCCGGACGCCAACCGGGCCGCCGCCTTCTACGGGCACGTGCTGGGCTGGACCTATGACCCGGCCACCAACCAGGTCACCAACACCAGGCAGCCGACCGGGATCTTCAGCGTGCCCGGACCGCCGACCATGTTCTGCTGCTATGCGGTCGCCGATCTCGACGGCGCCCGGCAGGCGATCACCGCGGGCGGGGGCACTCCGGGGCAGGTCCAGGAGTTCGACTTCGGCTTCGTGCTGGATGCGACCGACCCGGCCGGTACGCCGTTCGCGGTGTTCCAGCCCACACCCGGAACGCCCCGTCCCGAGCTCAATGGCTCAGGGCCGGGCGAACTCTCGTACATCACCTACCAGGTTCCCGATTCCGCGGCGTTCAAGTCCTTCTACAGCCGGGTGTTCTACTGGACCTTCGAACCCGGACACGTCGAGGACGGCTGGGGTGTGCAGGGCAGCCAGCCGATGTCAGGGGTGGCGGGTGGCGGCGCGGCCGCGACAACCGTGCCGATGTGGACCGTCGCCGATATCGAGGCCGCGGTGGCGCGGGTCCGCGAGGCCGGCGGCACGGTGCTGCAGGAACCGGCCCGGCAGCCCTACGGGTTGATGGCCGAGTGCACCGACGATCAGGGCAGCCGGTTCTACCTCGGCCAGTTCTGATCCCCCCTCAGGGCGAGCAGACATAAAACTGTCCATTTCCACCCGGATCTGGACAGTTTTATGTCTGCTCGCGGGGAAAGTCAGCGGGGGAAGTCAGCCCAGGACGTCGGAGATCGGGGCACCGTTGGCGATCTTGCCGCGGGCCTTCATGACCTTGCCGGGCATCCCGCCACCGACCACGCCGACCAGCACCCCGTCGCGCTCGTAGTAGGCCAGGAACTTTCGGCCGTCGTCCTCCACCACATGCACGACATCCTCGGACTCGGGCTCGCCGAGGCACTGGATCTTGACGTCGTACTGGTCGCTCCAGAAGTAGGGCACCGAAACCACCGGAGAGGATTCCTGACCGAGCAGCGCGGGTACCAACGCCCGAGCCTGGTCGGCCACATTGCTCCAATGCTCAACGCGCGCTTGATCTCCCACCTGGTCACGCCACGACGCCACATCGCCGATCGCCCACACGTGCGGTGCACTGGCCCGGCCGACCTCATCGCACACCACGCCGTTGTCGAGTTCGATGCCGCTGCCGTCCAGCCATTCGACGGCCGGATGCGAGCCGATGCCGACGACCACCAGATCGGCGTCGAGTTCGGTGCCGTCCCCCAGCACCACCTGTTCGACGTTGTCGGTACCACGCACCTCGGTGACCCCGACCCCGCACCGCACATCGACCCCCTCGGCCCGATGCAGCCGGGTCACCAGGGCGCCGATCTTCTCCCCCAGCACCGAGGCCAGCGGGGTCGGCTGCGGCTCCACCAGAACCACCTCGACACCGAGCTTGCGCAGGCTCGCGGCCACCTCGCAGCCGATGAAGCCGGCGCCGACCACGATGGCGCGCCGGGCCGTATCGGCGTCCTTGCGCAGGGCCAGGCTCTCGTCGTAGGAACGCAGCACCCGGATGCCGGGAAGATCGGGAAAGGACCGGATCCGCTTGGGCACCAGACCGGTGGCGATGACGAGTTCGTCATAGCCCACCTCACTGCCGTCGGTGAGCGTAAGCGTCCTGGCGGCGGTGTCCACCGACCGCGCGGCGGACCCCAGCCGCAGCGCGATGTCGTTCTCGGCGTAGAACTCGGCCGGCTTGAGCGTGACGTCATCGGTCTCGGCGCGCAGCACTTCCTTGGACAGCGGCGGCCGATCGTACGGCAGATGGTCCTCATCGCTGACGATCGTGACGGCCCCGGCGTACTCCGAGCGGCGCAGTTGCTCGGCAGTCCTGGTCGCGGCAAGGCCGCCGCCGACGATCACAATGCCCCCGGATCGCGGTGATGTAGTCACGTGGGGTTTTTACACGATCGGGTCGCAGCGTTGTGCGCCACCCCGCATTTGCGCCGGTACCCAGCCCGGCGTCACGCCCGGGCCCGTTCGATGATGTTGGACAGCACAACGATGCTTTCGCTGCGTTCGATGTCGGCAGACAACCGGATCCGTTCCAGTGCCTCCTCCAGATGACGCATATCGCGCGCCAGCACGTGCAGGATGGCGTCGGCGGTGCCGGTGACCGTCGCCGCGCTGACCACCTCGGGGATGTCGACCCAGGCCGCGCGCAGTTGATCGGGGGCAATTGTGCCGTGGCAGAACACCTGAACGTAGGCCTCGGTGCGCCAGCCCAGCACATTGCGGTCGACCACCGTGGTGAACCCGCGGATCACGCCGCTGTCGATCATGCGGTCCACGCGTCGCTTGACCGCGGGAGCCGACAGGTTCACCCGCTGCCCGATCTCGGCGTAGGTGGCCCTGGCCTGGTCGGCCAGCTCGGCCAGAATCCGCTCGTCGGTGTCATCCAGACGGTCCACATCACCCTCCACGCAATAAACAGCCGCAAATGCCCCTTTTCTGCAATATATCGGTGGGTGACGCGCAACGCGCATCGATTGATTGCGTCAGATGTGCTTCATATCGTTGAATCATGACGATCTTCGACAGTGTCATGCCCACCGTCGTGCCTACCGACACCACCGCCGCGGCCCCCAGCCCGCGCAAGTCCAGCATCCGCCGCTACGCCATGACCGCCCCGCAGTACTTCACCGTCGAGTACGCCATCAATCCGTGGATGGACACCTCCACGCCGGTCGACACCCCGCGCGGGCTGGCGCAGTGGGAGGCACTGCGCCAGGTGTACGTCGATCTCGGCCACACCGTCGAACTGGTCGCGCCCCGGCCCGGCCTGCCCGATATGGTCTACGCCGCCAACGGCGGATTCCTGGTCGGCCGGACCGCGGTCGTGGCCCGCTTCGCCTACCCGCAGCGCGCGCCCGAGGCCGAGGCCTACGCCGAGTGGATGACCGCCGACGGATTCGACCCGGTGACCACCGAACACGTCAACGAAGGCCAGGGCGACCTGCTGTTGGTCGGCTCGACTCTGTTGGCCGGCTGGGGTTTTCGCACCGACCGCCGCGCCCACGACGAGATCGCCGCGATCACCGGGCTGACCGTGCAGAGCCTGGAGTTGGTCGACCCGCGCTTCTACCATCTCGACACCGCGCTGGCCGTCCTCGACGACACCACCGTCGCCTACTACCCGCCCGCCTTCGGCGCCGACTCACGGCGGCGGCTGCACGAACTGTTCCCCGACGCCGTCGAAGTCGCGACCGCCGACGCATACGTCCTCGGTCTCAACGTCGTCTCCGACGGACGGCATGTGGTGCTGCCCGAGGCCGCGACCGGGTTCGCCGAGCAGTTGCGGCAGGCCGGTTTTGAACCGATCGGAGTCGACCTCTCCGAACTGCTCAAGGGCGGCGGATCCGTCAAATGCTGCACCCTGGAGCTGCACCCATGACCATCCTGGACGGTGTGGAGAAGATGGCCACCCCAGACATCACGATCGGCCTCGACGATCGCCATGTCGCGCACAACTACTCGCCGCTACCCGTGGTGGCCGCCGCCGCCGAGGGCGCATGGATCACCGATGTGGCCGGCCGCCGCTACCTGGACTGCCTTGCCGCTTATTCGGCGGTCAACTTCGGGCACCGCCACCCGGCGATCATCGCGACCGCCCACGCCCAGCTGGACCGGCTGACGCTGGTGAGCCGGGCGTTTCACTCCGACCGGCTGGCCCCGTTCGCCCGGGCCCTGGCCGAGCTGTGCGGCAAGGACATGATTCTGCCGATGAACAGCGGTGCCGAAGCCGTCGAGAGCGGCATCAAGGTCGCCCGCAAGTGGGGTACCGACGTCAAGGGCGTTCCCGCCGGACAGGCCAATATCATTGTGGCGCACAATAATTTCCACGGACGTACCACCACGATCATCAGCTTCTCCGACGACGAGACCGCACGGCGCGGCTTCGGGCCGTACACCCCGGGATTCCGTTCGGTGCCGTTCGGGGACGCCGATGCGCTCGCCGCCGCCGTCGACGAGAACACCGTGGCCGTCCTGATCGAGCCGATCCAGGGCGAGGCGGGCATCATCGTGCCGCCCGACGACTATCTGCCCCTGGTCCGCGAGATCTGCACCCGGCACAACGTGCTGATGATCGCCGACGAGATCCAGTCCGGCCTGGCCCGCACCGGACGCACCTTCGCCTGCGAGCACTGGGGCGTGGTTCCCGATGTCTATCTGCTCGGCAAGGCACTCGGTGGCGGCGTGGTGCCGCTGTCGGCCGTGGTCGCCGACCGCGACATCCTCGGCGTGCTGCACCCCGGTGAGCACGGCTCCACCTTCGGCGGCAACCCACTCGCGGCGGCCATCGGGACCACAGTGGTGTCGATACTGCGGACCGGTGAATTCCAGCGCCGCTCGGCCGAACTCGGCATACATCTGTACACCCGGCTGACGGCACTGATCGGCGCCGGGGTGCGTGTCGTGCGGGGGCGGGGGCTGTGGGCCGGCGTCGACATCGACCCGGCGCTGGGCACCGGCAAACAGCTCAGCATCGCCCTCGCCGAACGCGGGGTGCTGGTCAAGGACACCCACGGTTCGACGTTGCGGTTCGCGCCGCCGCTCGTGGTGACCGCCGGGGAGATCGACTGGGCCGTTGACCGATTCGCCGACACCCTGGCGGCAGCGCGCCCATAATCGGCTGATCGGCATCGAGGAGGCACCATGTCAGCTCCAGCCACCAGCCTGACCGGTCAGATGACGCGACGGCGCCCCGTGCGCGGGGCCCCGGTCGCCCACGGCGCCTCCGACCACCTGAAACGAACCATCGGGACCTTCCAGCTGACGTTGTTCGGCGTGGGTGCCACCGTGGGCACCGGAATCTTCATCGTGTTGCAGCAGGCCGTGCCCAAAGCCGGGCCTGCCGTATTGGTCTCCTTCGTCATCGCCGGGATCGCGGCCGGCCTTTCGGCTATATGCTATGCGGAAATGGCTGCCGCGGTCCCGGTTTCCGGATCGACCTATTCGTATGCCTACACCACGATGGGCGAATTCGTCGCCATGGGAGTCGCCGCGTGCCTGCTGCTGGAATACGGCGTCTCGATGTCGGCCACCGCGATCGGTTGGGGCGGCTACCTCAACCAACTGCTGGACAACCTGTTCGGTTTCCGGCTGCCGCACGCACTGTCGGCCGCACCATGGGGTGACACACCGGGAATCATGAACCTGCCCGCGACGGTGCTGATCGTCATGTGCGCGCTGCTGCTGATCCGCGGGGCCAGCGAATCGGCCTTGGTCAACACCGTCATGGTTATCCTCAAACTGGCCGTGCTCGCCCTGTTCGTCGCGGTCGCGTTCACCGCCTTCACGACCGACCATTTCGCCGGGTTCTGGGACAGGGGCTTCATCGGCATCACCGCCGCGGCCAGCACCATCTTCTTCACCTTCATCGGCCTGGACGCGGTGTCCACCGCCGGTGACGAGGTGAAGAACCCGCAGAAGACCATGCCCCGGGCGATCATCGGCGCGCTGATCGTGGTCACCAGCGTCTACGTCCTGGTGGCGTTCGCCGGGCTGGGCACCCAGTCCGCCGACGCATTCGGTTCCGACGAGCAGTCCGAGGCGGGCCTGTCGGTGATGCTGACCAACATCCTGCATGGCCAGACCTGGGCCAGCACCGTTCTCGCGGCGGGTGCGGTGATCTCGATCTTCTCGGTCACCCTGGTGGTGATGTACGGCCAGACCCGCATCCTGTTCGCCATGGGCCGCGACGGGCTGCTGCCGCCGATGTTCGCAAAGGTCCACCCGCGCAGCATGACTCCGGTGAACAACACGATCGTCGTCGCGGTCGTCACCGGAATCCTGGCCGGGTTCGTCCCGTTGGACTACCTCTGGGATCTGGTGTCGATCGGCACCCTGGTCGCGTTCATCGTGGTGTCGGTCGGTGTGATCATCCTGCGGGTCCGTGAACCCGATCTGCCGCGCTCGTTCCGGGTCCCCGGTTATCCGGTGACCCCGATCCTGTCGGTGGCGGCCTGCGTGTTCGTGCTCTACGGGCTGCCCCACATCACCTGGCTGTGGTTCGGCCTGTGGGTCGGGGCGGTGCTGGTGTTCTACCTGCTGTGGAGCCGGCACCACAGCGCCCTCAACGACGGTGGTGACGGTTACATCCCGGGCGCGGTGGCCGGTGAGGATGACGTGATGGTGCCACCCGAGGGCACGCCGTGACGGTCGTGGTCGGCTATCTGGCCGGCAAGGGCGGGGCGTCGGCACTGCATCTGGCCGTCGGCGCGGCGCGGACACTCAAGACGTCGCTGGCGGTCGCCACCGTGATACCGCGCCCGTGGATGACACCGTCGCCGGCCCGGATCGACGCCGAATATGCCGAGTACGCAGCACAACTCGCATCATCCTCGGCCGCCCAGGCCGGTGGGCACCTGGCCGCGATCGACGCGGGGCTTGAGGTGGGCTTCCACAAGTTCGCCCACCGGTCGGTGTCGGGTGGCCTGCTGGAGGCGGTGCGCGAACTCGACGCCGACGTGCTGGTGCTCGGCTCGGCAGCGGACGGCAAACTCGGCCAGCTGGTGGTCGGTTCGACCGCGGACCGGTTGCTGCACAGCTGCCCCGTCCCGCTGGCGATCAGCCCGCGCGGCTACCGGCTGTCGAAACACGGTGCGCTGTCCCGCATCACGTGCGCCTACTCGGGCACCGTTGAGGATGTGCACGTGGTGAGACGCGCCGCCGCCCTGACCGACCGGCTGGACGCCTGCCTGCGGGTGGTGACGTTCGCGGTGCGCGGGCGAAACATGTATCCGCCGATGGTGGGTCTGGGCAGCGAGGATTCCATCCTCGCCACATGGGCGGAGCAGGCACGGCAATCGCTGCGGCAGTTGAGGATCGACGGAATCGTCGGGGACGAGGTGGCACTCGACGTGGTCACCGGTGCCGGTTGGGACGAGGCGCTCGACGCCGTGGAGTGGATCGACGGCGAGATCCTGGCCATCGGTACCTCTCCGGCCGGAGCGGTGGCCCGGGTGTTCCTCGGCGAACGCGGCACCAAGATCCTGCGGCACAGCCCGGTTCCGGTTCTGGTGCTACCCGGTTAAGGGCGAGCAGACACAAAACTGCCCAATTCTCGCCGAAACAGG
>NZ_JBSFPX010000068.1:0-32003 GCF_053588415.1 Mycobacterium sp. NPDC003449 | reverse complement strand
GTCCAACGCCTGCGCCGTCGCGGTCAACGTCTCATTCAGCTTGATCGGATCCACCTGCTCCGAAATCGCGGTGATCGTCTCGAACAACGTATTGAACTCCGTCGTCACCCCTTTCGCCTCGATCGGCGTCGAAGCGGTCAGGCGGTCCGCCGACGGATTCTCCGGCGAGAGGAAGGAAATGTATTTGTTGCCGAACACCGTCGTGGCCCGCAACTCCACATCGGCATTCGACGGAATCAACTTCAAATATTTCGGATCGACGTCCAGGGTCAACTTCGCCTGCGGACTGTCGTCGACCTCGACCACATCCACCGACGCCAACCGACCGATCGGCACCCCGTTGAAGGTCACCTTCGACCCCGGATCCATCGACAACCCCGACCGCCCCGACAACACGGTCAACGCCACCTTGTCCTCGAACACCCCACGAAACTGCATCCAGGTCACGGCCAGGACCGCGACGAGCAGGATGACCATCGCGGCGCACGAGGACTTGTACGGCGGGTCGTAGCGCCAGTGTTTGAACCGCTGCTGGATGCGATGCACCGCCGATGAGGCCACGCGCCCAACCCCCGATTATCGACGCAGCGAGTTGATGAAGCTCAGCAAACTGTCCCAAACGACCGGAGATAAACGCAACCAAATGCGGTAACTGCGGCCAACGTCAAAATACCAGCGATGTGAGACGCCCGTCATAACGCGGCGCTGCGCAACCGGTCCGCGGCCGACTCCGGCATCGGCTCATAGCGGGCGAACGCCCGGCTGAACGATCCCGACCCGTGCGAAAGGGACCGCAGATCGATCGCGTACCGGATCAACTCCACCTGGGGGATCTCGGCCTTGACCAGGGTCCGCTCCTCGCCGGCCCGGTCGGTGCCGAGCACCCGGCCCCGGCGCGCGGCCAGATCGCTCATCACGGCACCCACGAGATCGTCGGGCACCACCACGGTCACATCGTCGACCGGCTCCAGCAGGTTCACCCGGGTGCCCGCGGCGGCCTCACGCAATGCCAGCCCACCCGCCATCTGGAACGCGAAATCCGACGAATCCACGCTGTGGGCCTTACCGTCGAGCAGGGTCACCCGGATATCGACCACCGGATAGCCCGCCCCGTCGCCGTGGCCGGCCCCCACCCCCTTCTCCATCTGGGCGCGCACCCCCTTCTCGACGCTCGGGATGAACTGTCGCGGAACGGCACCGCCCACCACCTTGTCGACGAACTCGAATCCGGTTCCCTCGGGGAGCGGCTCGACCTCGATATCGCATACCGCGTACTGGCCGTGGCCGCCGGACTGTTTGACGTGGCGGCCGTGCCCTTTTGCCTTGCCGCCGAACGTCTCCCGCAGCGGGACCCGGAGCTCGACGGTATCGACCGATACCCCGTACCGGCGCGACAGCGCGTCGAGAACCACCGCGGCGTGCGCCTCTCCCATGCACCACAGCACGATCTGGTGGGTTTCGGGATTCTGCTCGATCCGCAACGTGGGATCCTCGGCGGCCAGCCGCTGCAGCCCCACCGAGAGCTTGTCCTCGTCGGTCTTGGCGTGCGGCGCCACCGCGATCGGCAGCAGGGGATCGGGCATGGTCCACGGGCGCAGGACGAGCGGCCCGGACTTGTCGCTGAGGGTGTCGCCCGTCTCGGCCCGGCTCAGCCGGCCGATCGCGCAGATATCGCCCGCCACCACCGACGGCGCGGGCCGCTGCTGTTTGCCCAGCGGGAACGACAGGGTGCCGATCCGCTCGTCCTCGTCGTGGTCGGCGTGGCCCGCGGTGGGCTCGGCGAAGGCAGAAAAATGGCCCGACACATGCACGGTGGCGTCGGGCCTGATGGTGCCGGAGAACACCCGGACCAGGCTGACCCTGCCGACATAGGGATCCGATGTCGTCTTCACCACCTCGGCGAGCAGCGGGCCGTCCGGATCGCAGGGCAGCGGTTTGCGGGGCGCGCCCTGCGGGGTGAACACCTCGGGCAGCCGATGTTGTGGCGGCGCGGGGAAGCCGCGCGTGGCGATCTCCAGCAGTTCCATGGTGCCGACCCCGGAACCGCTGCAGACCGGGATCACCGGGAAGAAGGAGGCCCGCGACACCGCCTTCTCCAGATCCCCGATGAGCACCGACTGGTCGATCTCCTCGCCGCCGAGGTAGCGCTCCATGAGCGACTCGTCCTCGGATTCCTCGATGATCGCCTCGATCAGCGCGCCGCGGAGGTCGGCGATCTCGTCGTCGTAGGAACCGTCGGGGGCATGCGCGGTATGGGTGCCGTCGGCGTACTCGTAATGCGTGCGGGTCAGCAGCCCGATGACACCCGCACCGGCCGGGAAGTACAGCGGCGAGACCTTGTCGCCGAACGCCTGCCTGGCGTCGGCCAGCGCATCGGCGTAGCTGGCCCTGGCGTGGTCGAGTTTGGTGATCACCACCGCGCGCGGCATGCCGACGGCACTGCATTCCTGCCACAGCGTCTTGGTGGGTTCGTCCACCCGCTCGTTCGCGGCGATCACGAACAGTGCGCAGTCGGCGGCCCGCAGCCCGGCGCGCAACTCTCCGACGAAGTCGGCGTATCCGGGGGTGTCGATCAGGTTGACCTTGATCCCGTTGTGCCGCAACGGGGCCAGGGCCAGGCCCACCGAGCGTTGCTGGGTGACCTCGGCGTCGTCGAAGTCGCACACCGTGGACCCGTCGACCACCGAGCCGGCCCGGTTCAGCACCCCGCAGGCCACCAGCAGCGCTTCGACAAGGGTGGTCTTACCGGATCCCGACGGACCGACCAGTGCCACATTGCGGACGGCCGCGGGACTGTCCGCGGTGGGAACGGCCCCGTTGCCCGCCGAATTCGTCCTGTCCGCCATGGTGTTGCCTCCTGGTGATCCCCGGGGCGCCCCATTGCGGCCCACCGGACCTGCCCTCCACCATTCCCCGATGTGATCTACAGCACAAGCCCTCGTGGCGGCAGGGAGGTGGGGCTGGGTCAGGCCTGCCACGACGACCAGCGGCCGACGGCGATCGTCACGACCGGGCCGTCCAGCGCAATCCGTTCGTACTGGCGGTATTTCGCGCGCAGCAGCCCGTAGCCGGTGGCCATCTCCTCACCGCTGTAGTGCGTGGACGCCGTGCCGTCGGCGCGCACCCACCACAGATGTGACCAGTCGTCGCTGTAGTGGTCGGCCAGCAGGCTCACCCGGCCGTCGCGTTCGATGTTGGCCAGCCTGCGCAGCCGGTGGGTGGACTTCCGTTTGGCGTCGACGGCGGTGTAGATCGTGGCCCGCTCCCCGTCGACGTGCACCGCGAACACCACCGGAACCAGATGCGGTGCGCCGTCGGAGCCCAGCGTGGCCAGCGTCGCGGTGGGCGCGTTGGAGAACTCGGTGACAGCGTCGAAGCCGGCCATGGATTCAGGGTAGGCCGCGGGCCGGTCAGTTACGCGGGTGACGCGGCTGGGGCGCGACGCTGATCGGCGAGCGGGTGACCGGTGTGCGGGTCACCCCGATCTCGGGCTTCTTGGTCACGCGCGGCTGCTGGGTCGGGCGGTACACCGGCGCCCGCGGCGCCTCCTCGACGGTTGGCGGCGGCGGTGGTGGTGGCGGCAGTGCGGGCGGCACCCCGACCCGCAGCGGCGGCGTCGGTGACGGGGCGGTGGTTGAGGTCGACGGCGTGACCGAGGCCGGCGAGTCGTCGCGGGACGGGCCGGAATCCCGCAGCAGGAGAAGGACCGCCGACACCACGATCGCCGCGGCCGCCAACGCGGCGGCGATCAGCGCGACTGCCGCGCGCCGGGTGCGGTACCACGGCACCGGCGCCGGTTTGAAATCCCAGGTGCTGTGGTCGAATGCGTCGAAGCCGTCCGGTTCGGGGGCAGGGTCCTCCCACAGATAGTCGAAGCTGCCTCCGGCTTCGCGTTCAGACACCTCTCGATGCTAGCTGCCCGACCTGGGTAAACGGGTGACAATCCGGGCCGCACGCGATACTGCCAGCGGGTTCGGCGAGGTCAGGATAAGGTGCGATGCGCCTGTTCTTGATCAAGCAATCATGGATACGTTCATACACGCGACCGGTCGGCGACCAGATTCGGTAACCGGTGCGCCACTGCGACGCTTCCTGACCATCGGAAGGTTTGGCAATGATCAATTCCCGGTTCTTCCCGCGGATCGCCGCGGTGGCCGCCTCGGCCCTGGTCGTCACCGGCCTCGCGGCGTGTGCGCCTCCGGAGAAGGGCGGCGGGGGTGGTGAAACCGATTCGGGCGTCAAGGTTGCCGAGGCCACATCGGCCGAGGACTTCGGCGGGATGGACAAGCTGATCGAGGCCGCCAAGGCCGAGGGCGAGCTCAACGTGATTGCCCTGCCGCCGGATTGGGCCAACTACGGGGCGATCATCAAGGCGTTCGGGGACAAGTACGGGATCAAGGTGAACTCGGCCCAGCCGGACGCCGCCAGCCAGGACGAGATCAACGCGGCCAATCAGCAGAAGGGCAAGAGTTCCGCGCCCGACGTGTTCGATCTCGGGCAGTCGGTGGCGCTGGCGAACGTATCGATGTTCGCCCCGTACAAGGTGGCGACCTTCGACGACGTCCCGGCCGCGTTCGCCGATCCGAACGGCGCCTGGGTCAACGATTACGGCGGCTACATGTCCATCGGCTTCGACTCGTCCAAGGTTCCCCCGGTCACCAGCGTCGAGGATCTGCTCAAGCCCGAGTACCACGGGAAGGTCGCGCTCAACGGCGACCCCACCCAGGCCGGCGCCGGGTTCTCCGGGGTGCTTATGGTGGCGCTGGCGCAGGGCGGGTCCGCCGACGACATCGCGCCGGGCGTCGAGTTCTTCGCCAAGCTCAAGCAGGCCGGTAACTTCCTGCCGGTCGACCCGACCCCCGCGACCATCGAGTCCGGTCAGACCCCCGTCGTCATCGACTGGAACTACCTGAACGCCACCGAGACCAAGAAGCTGCCGACCTGGCAGGTGCTGGTACCGCACGATTCGGCCGTCGCGGGCTACTACTACCAGGCGATCAACAAGGACGCCCCGCACCCGGCGGCGGCCCGGCTGTGGCAGGAGTTCCTGTTCAGCGACGAGGGGCAGAACCTGTACGCGGCGGGCGGTGTGCGCCCGGTCCGGGCCGACAACATGATCGCGGCGGGCACCCTCGACAAGATCATCGCCGCCCAGCTGCCCACCATCGACGGACCGGTCACCGTGCCGACCCCGACCCAGACCGAAACCGCCACCAAGTATCTGGCCGACAACTGGGCCAAGGCGATCGGCTGACCCGGCCGGTGGAGGGCCGCGGTCGGGCATTGGTCGTGCGGCGGATCCGGGACGCGTTGCCGCTGCTGCCGTTCCTGGCGGTGGTCACGGTGTTTCTGATCGTGCCGACGGTGACGGTCGTCGTCATGGCGTTCTTCGCCGACGGGTCGTTCTCGCTGCAGCGGATCGCAGCCCTGTTCACCGGCACCGCGCTGGCGGCGCTGGCCAGGAGTGTGCTGCTGTCGGCGAGCACGGCGCTGCTCGGCGCTGTGCTCGGCGCCGCATTGGCCTGGCTGATCGTGAGCAGCCCGCCCACGTCGCGGCTGCGCCGGTCGGTGCTGGCACTGTGCAGTGTGCTGGCCCAGTTCGGCGGCGTGGCACTGGCTTTCGCATTCCTGGCGACGATCGGCCTGAACGGTGTGCTGACCCTGTGGGCCAGGCAGTACCTGGGCTGGGACCTGGCCGGATCCGGCTGGCTCTACAGCCTGCCCGGGCTGGTCCTGGTGTACACCTACTTTCAGATCCCGCTCATGGTGATCGTGTTCATACCGGCCCTGGAGGGGCTGCGCGCACAGTGGCGCGAGGCCGCGATCGGACTCGGCGCGTCGACCTGGCAGTACCTGCGCGAGGTGGCCGTACCGCTGCTGACCCCGGCGTTCCTCGGTTCGGCATTGCTGTTGTTCGCCAACGCCTTTGCCGCCTATGCCACCGCGGCGGCGCTGGTCAGCCAGGGCAGCCCGATCGTGCCGCTGCTGATCAGGGCCGCCCTGACCAGCGAGGTGGTGCTGGGTCAGTCCGGGTTCGCCTACGCCCTGGCACTGGAGATGATCGTGGTGGTCGCGGTGGTGATGTTCGCCTACAACGCCATGGTCCGGCGCACCGCGCGGTGGCTCACATGAACCGCGCGGTGCGCGCGGCGCTGTGGATCGGGTTCGGCCTGTTTTTCCTGTTCCCGCTGTACGCGATGGCCGACTTCTCCACCCGCGACCTGATCTCGGGCGGGCGGACCATGGCGGCCTGGCGCAATCTGGTGACCGACGATGCGCTGTACACCTCGATCCTGATCTCCCTGCTGCTGGCGGTGTTCACGGTCGTGGCGATGCTGGTCCTGTTGGTGCCGACCATGATCTGGGTCCGGCTGCGGGCGCGCTGGGCGAGCCGGATCGTCGAGTTTCTCTGCCTGCTGCCGTTGACGATCCCGGCCCTGGTGATCGTGGTGGGCCTGCGCAACGTCTATCTGTGGGTCACCTATTTTCTCGGGGAGTCGGCGTTGACGCTGACGTTCGTCTACGTCGTGCTGGTGCTGCCGTTCGCGTACCGGGCGCTCGACTCCGCGCTGGCCGCCATCGACCTGCGGACGCTGTCGGAGGCGGCCCGCTCGCTGGGCGCCGGATGGTTCACCACGATCGCGCGCGTCGTCGTGCCCAACATCTGGTCCGGAATCCTTTCCGCGGCCTTCATCTCGATCGCGGTGGTGCTTGGCGAGTACACCATCGCCTCGCTGAGCGGCTTCCAGACCCTGCAGGTACAGATCGTGGCCATCGGCAAGAGCGACGGCCCCACCTCGGTGGCGGCCTCGCTGGCCGTGCTGCTGCTCGGCTTCGTCCTGCTGCTGGCCCTGGCGATGGTGACGCGTGGCCGCCACACACGTGAGGAGCAATGAGTATGTCGTCGGATGGTGTTGGCAGCGTTGGGGTCGAACTCACCGACCTGACCCGGGTCTATGGCAACGTGAAGGCACTCGATGGCCTGAACCTGCGTATCGAACCGGGTGAGCTGATCGCGCTGCTCGGCCCGTCGGGCTGCGGCAAGACCACCGCACTGCGGATCGTGGCCGGGCTCGATGAGGCCACCTCGGGCCGGGTGCGGGTCGGCGGGCAGGATGTCGGTCCGGTCCCGGCCAACAAGCGGGATATGGGCATGGTCTTTCAGGCCTACAGCCTGTTCCCGCACCTGACCGTGCTGGACAACGTCGCGTTCGGTTTGAAGATGCGCGGAAAGGCCAAGGCCGACAGGCTTTCCGCCGCTGCCGACATGCTCGATCTGGTCGGCCTGGCCGCCCACCGCCACAAGTACGCCAATGAACTGTCGGGCGGCCAGCAGCAGCGGGTGGCGCTGGCCAGGGCGCTGGCGATCCGGCCAAGGGTGCTGCTGCTCGACGAGCCGCTGTCGGCGCTCGACGCCAAGGTCCGGGCCCAGCTGCGCGACGAGATCCGGCGGGTGCAGCTGGAGGTCGGGACCACCACGCTGTTCGTCACCCACGACCAGGAGGAGGCGCTGGCGGTTGCCGATCGGGTCGGTGTGATGAGTCAGGGCAAACTCGAGCAGCTCGCGGCGCCCGCGGATCTGTACGCCAACCCGGCCACCCCGTTCGTCGCCGAGTTCGTCGGCTTGCACAACAAGGTCGCGGCCGAGGTGTCGGACGGACGGGCGCGGCTGCTGGGCAGCTCGGTGCCGACGCTGGCGGGTTCGGTCACCTCCGGTGCGGGGACGGCGCTGGTGCGGCCCGAATCGGTCACGGTGCGTGCGGATCCGGCCGGGGCCGCGACGGTGGCGTCGGTGGCCTTCCTCGGCCCGATCTCGAAGGTGTACGTGACCCTGCCGGACGGTGCGGTGATCCACGCGCAGCTGCCGAGCGCACGGGCCCGCGAGTTCGAGGCGGGGGCCGCGGTCAGCGTGGGGCTGGAGCCCGCGCCGGTGCTGGTGGTCTAGACGTCCTTGACCGGTTCGATGCCGAGGTCGCGGTAGGTGACCAGGGCCGTGAACGGCACACCCCGCTTGGCGAAGCGCCCGGTGGCGATGTCGCCGCGATCCACCATCGGGATCACCCCGGTCACCACCGCCCCGGCCGCGGTGACCCGCTCGTAGGCGATCTCGGTGGACCCGCCGGTGCTGATCACATCGTCGACCAGAAGCACCCGGGTGCCGGGCTCGATGCGGGTGCCCTCGATCCACTGCTCACGGCCACGCGACTTCTGTTCCTTGCGGACCGAGAACCAGGCCTTGCCGGTCACCATCGCGACACCGTGCGCGAGCGGGTCGGCACCCATGGTCAGCCCGCCGACCGCGTCGTACTCGATGCCCTGGATGGCGGCGAGATCGGCGACCGCGCGGCTGACCACGGCCATGCGCTCACCGGTGTCGATGGCGTATTTACCGTCGATGTAGTCGTGGCTGAGCTGGCCGCTGACCAGACGGAACGGCTCCTCGCGGTGCTCGTAGCCGCGCGTGCGGATCAGGTCGAAGGCGGCTTGCCAGGTCTGCGGGCGCTCAGGCATACCGCGATGGTATTGCACGGGCCCCGGTCAGGTTTGCGCGCGGCGGGCCAATTCGACTGTGGCCGCGCGCAGCTCGCCGAACGAGCCGATCGGCGCGGCGTAACCGACCCTGGTGTAGGCCACCCCGCGATCGGTGTCTACCCGCAGGTCCAGTCCGTAGCGGTCGGCGCCGGTGCACACGGCCGCGGTGGTGTCCGGGTAGCCGCCGAGGGTTCGGGCCATGGCGGTCAGCGACGCGGCGTGGTCGGCGTTGAGGTGTGCGATCGCCCCTGCAGCGTTCGGCGTCACCGGATCCGGTTCGGCGCGGGCGTAGGCCTCGCCGGTCGCGGAATCCATCCGGCCGTAGCCGCCGACCCACCGCACCCGCTGCACGCGCAGCACCCACACCGAGAAATCGCTGAAGTCGATGTAGTACCTGGCCGATGCGACCGCCGCGACGTGCGCGTCGCGGGCCGCCGCCAGCTCGTCGCCGGTTGGGCGCTCGGCCACCCCGGCGAGGGTGACCCGGCTGCCGGCCAGCGGATCCGACTCGGCGTTCGGGGCCACGACGGCGATGCTGGCGCGGGGATCACCGGCCAGGTTGCGTCCGTGCTCGGCGAGATTCGACACGCACAGCACGGGGGATCCGCCGAGCAGGCCGTAGGTGACGAACGAGGCCCACGGGCCGCCGTCGGCGGCCAGTGTCGCCAGTGTGCCGGAATTGGTCGATGCGGCGATGGTGCGGGCTTCCTCGGCCGCCGACGGTCTGCCCGCCTCGGCGACCGTGGTCAGCGGAGGCGGGGCCGACGGGGCGTCGCCGGGGTCGCCATGATCGCGAAGGGTCACACCGGAGACCTTACGGCCCGCCCCGCGGGTGCTCAGCCGCCGAGCGCGGCGATGAGCTCCTTGATCTGCGCGGACTCGTCCCCGGTCACGTGCTCCTCGGCCTCCACCGCCTCGATGAGATCCTGGCGCACGCCGATGCCGTTGGCGGCCTCGGTGGTCGACAGCTTGGCGCGCTGACGGGCGACGTAGAGCCGCTGGCCCAGCGTCGCGCCCGGCCCCTCGGCGGCCGTCACCATCAGCTCGTCGTAGCGGCCGCGGACGCCGCTGAGCGCCACGATCACCGACGGTGTGACCCGGCTGCGGCCCGCCGCCTCCGACAGCGAGGTCTGCAGTTTGCGCAGACCGCTGAACACCACCGCGGCCCGCTCCGGGAACGCCGAATCCCCAACCGGTGGTAGTGCGTCGATGGCGGCGGTGTACATATGCATCGCCGCATCGGACAGGCCGACGATTACTGGTGCTTCCCCATCATTAGGCGCCGAATCAGCCACAGGCCATCCCTCGTCGAATGTTGTTTTCGATCGCCGGCTCGCGGCCGGCGACAAGATCAAATCGGGGAGAACCTAACCCGTCGTGCGCTCTTATTCAACCGTTAGTTTTTCCGCAAATCCATTCGGTCCGGTGCGGCGCGTTGCTACCGGATCGGTTCGCCCGGCGGGTGTCTCATCGGGCCGGAGTGGGTACGTTCTAACACTGATGGAGCACACCCAGATGGCCATCGCGCTCGGCGAGTGGCTGCCCCGGCAACGCTGGTATGCCGGCCGCAACCATGAACTGCGCTCGGCCACCCCCGGACTGGTGGTGACGCTGCGCGACGGACTCGAGTTGGTGTTGCTCGACGTCGCCTACGGCGACGGCAGCTCCGAGCGCTATCAGGTGATCGTGGGGCGCGGCGGCGCACCGGGCGACGGGTATGGCGCGATCGCGACGATCGGGTCCAGCGGTGGGGGCAGCGGTGGGGGCAGCGGCGGGCCCAGCGGTGCCTACGACGCCCTCTACGACCCGGACGCCGCGGGCTACCTGCTGTCGTTGGTCGACGGGTCGGCGACGGCGGGCCCGGTGCGGTTCACCCGCGAACCCGGCGCCGAACTGCCGCTGCGGGCCGAGCCCCGGATATCGGGCGCCGAGCAGAGCAACACCAGCGTGGTCTTCGGTGCCGAGGCCATGCTCAAGGTGTTTCGCCGGATCACCCCCGGGCTCAACCCGGACATCGAACTCAACCGAGTCCTGGCTAGGGCAGGCAATCCGCATGTGGCCCGGCTGCTCGGATCGATCGAAACCGATTGGCACGGCGAAACGTTCGCCTTGGGCATGGTCACCGAGTTCGCCGCGGACTCGGCCGAGGGCTGGGATATGGCGACCGCGAGCACCCGTGGGTTGCTCGCCGGCGGAACCGGCGAGGACTTCGCGGCCGAGTCCTACCGGTTGGGTCAGGCGGTGGCCTCGGTGCACCTGTGTCTGGCGCGCGAGCTGGGCAGTGAGTCCGTGCTGTTTCCGGCCGAGGCGATGCTGCGGCGGCTGGCCGGCGCGGCGCGGACGGTACCCGAACTGCGGCCGCATGTCCGGTCGATCGAGCAGCGCTATCGGGAGCTGGCCGGCGAGCCGGTCATGGTGCAGCGCGTGCACGGCGATCTGCATCTCGGCCAGGTGCTGCGCACCCCGCAGCGCTGGCTGCTGATCGACTTCGAGGGCGAGCCGGGCCAGCCGCTCGCCGAGCGCAGGCGCCCCGATTCGCCGGTCCGCGATGTCGCGGGCGTTCTGCGGTCCTATGAATACGCGGCATATCAAGGCCTGGTGGATCGGGGCGCCGACGGGGCGGACCAGGCCGGGCAGCCGGCTGCCAGGGAATGGGTGGAGCGCAACAGCGCCGCATTCTGCGACGGATACGCCGCGGTGGCCGGTACCGATCCGCGTGGGCGGGCCGGACTGCTGGCGGCCTACGAGTTGGACAAGGCGGTCTACGAGGCGGCCTACGAGGCGCGGCACCGGCCCGGCTGGCTACCCATTCCGCTGGGGTCGGTGGCCCGTCTGCTGAGCTGAGAATTTTGCATAGGCACTCTAATCAAATATAGTCCTTTAGTATGCCTAAGATTCACTCCGGCCGGGCGGCCAACGGTGGGCCGCTGATCGCGGTGCTCGCGGCGGCGGGAATCAGCGTGTCGCTCATGCAGACATTGGTGATCCCGCTGGTGCCGCAGCTGCCGGACCTGCTCGGCACCAGCCCGGCCAACGCCTCGTGGGCGATCACCGCGACGCTGCTGACCGGTGCGATCGCCACGCCGGTGCTGGGCAGGCTCGGCGATATGTACGGGCCGAAGCGGATCCTGGTGCTGTGCGCGGCCATGCTCGTCACGGGATCGGTGGTCGCGGCCGTTACCAGTTCGCTGATCCCGCTGATCATCGGGCGCGGACTACAGGGGTTCGGTGCCCCGGTCATCCCGCTGGGCATCAGCGTGTTGCGGGCCGCGCTTCCGGCCGAGCGGGTCGGCAGCGCGATGGGCCTGATGAGTGCGTCGCTGGGTGTCGGTGGCGCCCTGGGGCTGCCGCTGTCCGCGGTGATCGCCGAACACCTCAACTGGCATGCGCTGTTCTGGTGCGCGGCCGCCCTCGGGTTGATGTCGGCCGTGTTGTTCGCGCTGCTGGTGCCCGACATCGCCCCGGTGTCCAAGGACCGGTTCGACCCGCTCGGCGCGCTCGCGCTCGCCGCGGGCCTGGTGCTGTTGCTGCTGCCGATCTCCAAGGGCGCGGCCTGGGGTTGGGCCAGTCCGATGACGCTCGGCATGTTCGGCGCCGCGATCGCCACGTTCGCGGTGTTCGGCTGGTGGCAGTACCGGGCGCCGTCGCCGATCGTGGACATGCGGACCACGCTCAAGCGCCCCGTGCTGATGACCAACCTGGCCTCGATCGCGGTGGGCTTCGGCATGTTCGCGATGAGCCTGATCGGACCGCAGCTGCTGCAGCTGCCCGCGGGCCACGGGCTGGGCCAGAGCATGATCGCCGCCGGTCTGTGGATGGCGCCGGGTGGCCTGGCCATGATGGTCGCCGCTCCGGTGGCCGCCAGGGTCATCGCCGCGCGCGGACCGAAATTCGCGCTGATCGCCGGCAGCGTCGTCATCGCCGCCGGATACCTGCTGGGCACCCAGCTGCTCGGCAGCCCGGCCGGGGTGCTGGTGTTCAGCCTGATCGTCAACGTCGGGGTGGGATTCGCCTTCGCCGCCCTGCCCGCACTGATCAACGCGGCCGTGCCGGTGTCGGAGACCGCGTCGGCCAACGGCATCAACACCCTGGCCCGCTCGCTCGGAACGTCGACCTCGAGCGCGGTGATGAGTGCGGTCCTGGCGCAGATGACCGTCACCGTGGCCGGGCACGCGCTGCCCTCGATGAGCGGATTCCGCACCGCGCTGCTGATCGCCGCGCTCGCCGCCGTGGGCGCCGTGCTCATCGCATTGGCGATCCCCAGGGTGGCCGGCCCGGCGGCGGCCCCGCGCCCGGCCGGGCCTGACGCGCCGACTGCGCTGCCGGACCGCCGGATTCACGATCTGGAGGCCGCACTGACCAGCCTTGGCCAGCATTCCGCGCTCGGTGTGCAGGTGGACGGCGGGACGGTGGCCGGGGGCCGTTGGCTGGACCGGGCCGGTTATCTGGTGATGAGCCGGATCCAGGCGGAGGGCGCGGTATCGCTGGACTCCCTGGCGCACGCACTCGGCGCCCAGCCGGCCGACGCGGGCCGGCGGGTGTCGGTGCTGGTGCGTGACGGGCTGGTCCGGGCGGATGTCAGACCTGGTGAGGCGACCCGGTTTTCGCTGACCCCGATGGGGCGGGACCGGCTGGCCCGCCAGCGCGCCCGCAAAGTGCACGGCCTCGGCCGGGCGGTCGCCGGGTGGGAGGACGGCGACGTGGCCGCGCTGGTCGGTTACCTCGGCAGGCTGAGCACGGGCATCGAACGCCGCCCCCGCGAACACCTGCCCGCACCGGAACCCGATACCGAACGCCTGCCGGTCCGCAGGCCGCGGCCCGCGGGCCCGCCGGGGCATCCCGGCCACGCGCACCGGCCGGACAGCACCCGCGGCCGCTGGACCGGCGCCGGCGCCAGGGTGTGATGCGCCGGGGCCCCTTTCCTCCCGCGAGTTTTCTCCCGCGAGCAGACGCGGGGGTACCCGGGAACGCGCTTTCCCGGGTACCGGAGTGTCTGCTCGGCGGAGAAAAGTGGGTGGGCGCTACAGCGTGACGATCTCGTAGCCGTCCAGCTGACCGATCAGGGTGCGCAGCTGATCCGCCGACGACCCGAGCGTGTGCTCGATCGCGGTGAGCCGCGCCGCATAATGCCCGACCGGGTACTCCGCGGTGACGCCGATGCCGCCGTGCAGCTGGATCGACTCCTGCGAGATGTGCCGGCCCGAGCGGCCGATCTGCAGTTTGGCCCGCGCCGCGATCACCGGATCGAACTCACCGTCGGAGATCGACATCGACGCGTACTGACCCATGCTGCGGGCCAGTTCGAGCGACATGTACATATCGGCGGCCCGCTGGGTCAACGTCTGGAACTTGCTCAGCGTGACGCCGAACTGCTTGCGCGCCTTGAGATAATCGGTGGTCAGCCGCAGCGATTCGGCCATCGCGCCCACCGCCTCGGCGCACAGCCCGGCCGAGGTGCGGACCAGGGCGCGGGCGATCGCCTCGGTGGCGTCGGTCGCCGAGCCGAGCGGTTCGGCGGGGGCGCCGTCCAGCCCGATCTGCGCGCCGCGCTGACCGTCGAAGGTGCGGTAGGCCCGACGCTCGGCCGCCGCGGCGTCGACCAGGAACAGGCCGGTGCCGCCGTCGGGTAGGGCCGCGCTGACGATCAGGGTGTGCGCGGTGTCGCTGGCCAGCACCGGGTTCTTGGTGCCGGTGACCGTCCACGAATCACCCTGGCGCACAGCCGTGGCGGGCTCCACGCCGCGCGCATTGGCATGGGCGAATGCCAGCATCCGCTGCCCCGCGGCGACCTCGTCGAGCAGCCCGCGCTGCGCGTCGGTGCCGATCTCGGCGATGATCGAGCCGGGCACCAGCGCGCCGTGCAGCACCGGTTCGGGCGCCAGGCTGCGCCCGAGTTCGTTGAGCACCACCATGATCTCAAGCTGGCCGCCCGCGTCCTCTTCGAAGCCGAGGCCGAGCACCCCGATCTCGGCGAGCTGTTTCCATACCTCGGCGCTGTAGCCCGGATCGGACTCGATCACCTTGTTGCGCTTCTCGGTGTCGTAGTCCGACAGCACATCGCGGGTGGTGTCGGCCAGCAGGGTCTGTTCGTCGGTTAGCTGAAAGTCCATGAGTCAACTCACAATCCGAGAATGGTGGACGCGATGATGGTGCGCTGTACCTCGTTGCTTCCGCCGTAGATCGAGGTCTTGCGGTAGTTCAGATAGTGCGGTGCGGCCTGCTGGGCCCATTCGGGGGAGGCGATGGCCTCGCCTGCCTCGTACGGCAGCGCATCGGCACCGGCCACCTCGACCAGAAGCTCGGTGGCGGTCTGCTGCAGCTGGCTGCCCCGGAGCTTCAGCACCGACGACGCCGGGCTCGGCTTACCGTCGGCGGACTCCGAGGTCACCCGCATCTGGGTGAGCTCCAGTGCCAGCACGTCATTCTCGGCCTCGGCGAGCCGCGCGGCGAACAGCGGATCCGACAGCAGCCCCGATGCCTTGGCCCGCTGTTTGACATCGGCGAGCCGGACCTTCGTCCGGGCCACCTGGGCGATCCCGGTGCGCTCGTTGCCCAGCAGGAACTTCGCATACGTCCAGCCCTGGTTCTCCTCGCCGACAAGTTGATCGGCGGGGACCCGGACATCCTCGAAGAACACCTCGTTGACCTCGAAGCTACCGTCGATCAACTTGATCGGGCGCAGCGTGATGCCGGGGGTGTTCATATCCATCAACAGGAACGAGATGCCCGCCTGCCGCTTGGGCGCCTGCGGGTCGGTGCGGACCAGGCAGAAGATCCAGTCGGCGTGCTGGCCCAGCGTGGTCCAGGTCTTCTGGCCGTTGACCACGTAGCTGTCCCCGTCGCGGATCGCGGTGGTGCGCAGCGAGGCCAGGTCCGAGCCCGCCTCGGGTTCGGAAAAGCCCTGGCACCACCAGATGTCCAGCGCGGCCGTCGGCGGCAGGAAACGTTCCTTGATCTCCTGGGAGCCGAACTCCGCGATCACCGGGCCGACCATCCTGGCGTTGAAGGTCAGCGGTTCGGGGACGCAGGCCAGCTGCATCTCGTCGAGCCAGATCTGGTGCTGGTTGGGGGTCCAGTCCTTACCGCCCCACTCGACCGGCCAGTTCGGCACGGCCAGCCCATGCTCGTGCAGGATCTTGTGCGCGGTGACGATGGCGTCCTTGCCGAGCGGCAACCCCAATCGGTTCCGTTCGCGGATCTCCGCCGGGATCTCGGTGGTGTAGAAGGTTCGGAGTTCGTCACGGAAGGCCGTTTCCTCCGGTGTGAGCGCAAGCTGCATGATCGTCTCCCTGCTCGGTGGACCTGCCTGCACACTAAACCACCGGTTGGTTGGGCCGCGTGACGGTCCGCCCGAGGTAGCACCGCGAGCGACCCTGCAGGTACAGCATTCACGGCGGGTCGGCGTACAGACACGGTCGCTCGCGGTGCCAAGGTGGCCCCGGCGGAGTTAACGGACCAGGCGGCGCAGCAGGGTCGATGCGGCGGCGACGCCGAGCACCGCGGCCACGATCAGCACCGCGATGTCGAGTGCCCAGTTGGTCGGGGTGCCGATGAGCAGGCCCCGCAGTGCGTTCACCTCGTAGCTGAGCGGGTTGACCGTCGACAGCCAGCGCAGCCAGCCGGGCATGATGTCGACCGGATAGAGCGAGTTGGACGCGAAGAACAGCGGCATGGTGATGGCCTGCCCGATACCCATCAGCCGATCGCGTTTGCGGACCAGCCCGGCCAGCGTCATCGACAGACAGGCGAAGAACGCCGCGCCGAGCACCACCACCGCCATGGCGGCCAGGATCCGCAACGGGTTGACCGTCATCGCGATTCCCATCAGATACGCCAGCGCGACCACCCCGAGCACCTGCACCACCGAGCGCACCCCGGCGGCGAACGCCTTACCGGTGACCAGTGCCGAGGCCGGCGCCGGGGTGACCATCAACTTGGCCAGGATGCCGGCGTCGCGGTCCCAGATGATCTGGATGCCGTAGAAGATCGAGATGAACAGCGCGGACTGCGCGATGATCCCCGGCGCCAGAAACGTCAGGTAGGGCACGCCGCCGGTGTCGACCACGTGCAGCCGGCTGAAGGTCTGGCCGAAGATCAGCAGCCACAGCGCGGGCTGGACCAGTCGGGTGAACAGTTCGGTGCGGTCGTGGCGCAGCTTCTGGAGTTCGACGAGTGCGAACGCGACCACCCGCAGGGCCAGGCCGCGAACGCGGCCCAGCCCGCGCGGGGCCAGGACGAGGGTGGGGGCCGGGGTGGCGTCAACTGACACGGCGGGCTGTCCTCCTGCTCGAGCGGACCTCTCGGATCCCCGACTCCGCGCCCGTCTCGTCGGCCAGATCGGATCCCGCGTAGTGACGGAAGACGTCTTCGAGGGTGGCGGCGTCGGAGTCGTCCGGGGCGGGCACGGTCGCTTTGAGTTCGTCGGGCGTGCCGACGGCCTGCAACCGGCCGTGGTGCATGAGCGCCACCCGGTCGCACAACGTATCGGCCTCGGCCATGTAGTGCGTGGTGAGCAGTACCGTCATCCCGAACTCGGCCTGCATATGCCGCACCTGGGTCCAGACACTGTCACGCGCAATCGGATCCAGCCCGACCGTGGGTTCGTCCAGCAGCAGCAGTAACGGCCGGTTGACCAGCGCCTGGGCCAGTTCGAGCCGGCGCACCATACCGCCGGAGTAGGTGCCCGCGACGGCCTCGGCCACGTCGAGCAGCTGCATCGACTCGAGGGCCGCGCTGACCCGCTCGCGGCGTTCGGCCCGAGGCACGTCGTACAGGCGCGCGAACAGCTCGACGTTCTGGCGGCCGGTGAGGGCGGCTTCGATCGAAAGCTGTTGCGGCACATACCCGATGTTGTGACGGATGTCCATGGTGTGTTTTCGGGTGCCGAGCCCGAAGATCTCGACCTCGCCGTGCTGCACCGGGGTCAGGGTGGTGAGCACCCGCACCACGGTGGTCTTGCCCGCGCCGTTGGGTCCGAGCAGGCCGAGCGTCTCGCCGGGGCGGACCTGCAGATCGAGGTCGTCGACGGCGGTGAATCCGCCGTAGCGGTGGGTCAGGTGCCTGCAGTCGATGGCCGGTGTGGTCACATGTCCTCCTCGTGCAGTAGACGGGTCAGCTCGGCGAGCGCATCCAATCCCCGGCGCAGATCATCGATCTGAGTGTCGTCGAGCCTGGTCAGGACGGTCGAGAGGGCGGCCCGGCGGGCCGCCCTGGATTCGTCGGCGATGCGCTGGGCCGACGGGGTGAGCCGCAGCCGGCCCACCCGCCGGTCGGTGTCGTCGACGGTCCTGACCAGCAGGCCCTCGGCGACCAGGCGTGAGACCAGGGTGGACGCCGTGTTGGCGACCAGGCTGAGCTCGGCCGCGGCCTCGCGCACCGAGATGCCGGGCCTGCGGCCCACCAGGCGCAGCAGCTCACCCTGGGACTGGGTCAGCCCGGCCGTATCGAAACCCCCGCCGGTGGAGCGGCGCAGCTGCCTCCTGAAGCGCCCGACGACGTTGAACAGATCGCCGACGAGTTCCGGATGCTGCGTCTGGTCGGGGCGGGTGCGCACCCGCCAACAATACCTCTGAAACAGAGGTATTTACGAACGGAAGGGCGGGCGAAACGTGAGAAGAGGCCGCAGCCGTGGCCGCAGGATGGTTGCCGCCGCTCTTCGGCTTCCATCCCCGGCCCGCCCGGCCGGTGGTGCCGAGCAGTAGCTCGACACCTGCTTAGGCGGCCACGGCTGCTACTTCAGAAACGTACCATACCTCCTGGTACGGCAGCGGATATCGACGCGGTGAGCAACGTTTACGAAGGCGTCAATTTCGTTCGGTCCGTAATACCAGCGTGGCCCTGGCATCGACGCTGACGCGCGAGCCCGCAGGGATCGGCTCGGTGCCTGCGTTTGCCGCGGTGTCCACCACCGGTACCCACTGCTCGCCGAAATCCTTCGGCGGTAAGGCGAACTCGATCGGCTCGTAATGCGCGTTGAAGCACAACAGGAATGAATCGTCGAGGACCTGCTGGCCGCGGATGTCCGGGTCGGCGATGCCGTGGCCGTTCAGGTACACCGCCAACGACTTCGCGTAGCCGGTGTCCCAGTCCTCGGAGGTCATGTCCGAACCGTCGGGGGCGAACCAGGCGATATCGGGAAGCCGCGGCGCGCCCGATTCGCGGACCGGCCTGCCGTTGAAGAACCGCCTGCGCCGAAACACCGGATGGGCCGCGCGCAGCGCCGATACCGACCGGGTGAACTCGATGAGATCGGTATCGGCTGTGGCCCAGTCGATCCAGGCGATCTCGGTGTCCTGGCAGTAGACATTGTTGTTGCCGCCCTGGGTCCGCCCGAGCTCGTCACCGTGTGAGATCATCGGAACACCCTGGGACAGAAGCAGAGTCGTCAGGAAGTTGCGCTGCTGACGGGCCCGCAGCGCGTTCACGGTCTGATCATCGGTGGGGCCTTCGGCACCGCAGTTCCACGATTTGTTGTTGCTCTCGCCGTCCCGGTTGTCCTCACCGTTGGCGTCGTTGTGTTTATCGTTGTAAGACACCAGGTCCCGCAGGGTGAAGCCGTCGTGCGCGGTGACGAAGTTGATGGATGCGAACGGACGGCGCCCGGTCTGCTCGTACAGGTCCGCCGAGCCGGTCAGCCTGGAGGCGAACTCGTCGAGGGTCGCGGGCTCGCCGCGCCAGTAATCGCGCACGGTGTCGCGGAACTTGCCGTTCCACTCGGTCCACTGCGGCGGGAAGTTGCCGACCTGATAACCGCCGGGGCCGACATCCCACGGCTCGGCGATCAACTTGACTTGGCTGACGATCGGATCCTGTTGCACGAGCTCGAAGAACGCACTCAGCCGGTCGACATCGTAGAACTCCCTGGCCAGTGTCGCGGCCAGGTCGAACCGGAACCCGTCGACGTGCATCTCGGTCACCCAGTACCGCAGCGAGTCCATGATCAGCTGCAGCGAATGCGGATGGCCGACGTTGAGACTGTTGCCGGTGCCGGTGTAGTCCATGTAGTAGCGCTTGTCGTCGTCGACCAGCCGGTAGTACGCGGCGTTGTCGATACCGCGCATCGACAGCGTCGGGCCCATGTGGTTGCCCTCGGCCGTGTGGTTGTAGACCACGTCGAGGATCACCTCGATCCCGGCGTTGTGCAATTCCCGCACCATGGCCTTGAACTCCTGCACGTGGCCGCCCGGTGTGGCGCTGGAGCTGTAGCGGGGATCGGGGGCGAGGAACCCGATGGTGTTGTAGCCCCAGTAGTTCGACAGCCCCTTGTCGGCCAGCGTGGAATCGTCGACGAAATGATGGACGGGCATCAGCTCGATGGCGTTGACGCCCAGCGACTTCAGATGCTCGATGATCGCCGGGTGGGCGACCCCGGAATAGGTGCCCCGGAACTGCTCGGGGATGTCGGGGTGGGTCTCGGTCAGGCCCTTGACGTGAGCCTCATAGATCACGGTGTCGGCGTACTCGTGTCCGGGCGGGTGGTCGACGCCCCAGTCGAAATACGGGTTGATCACCACGGCCTTGGGCATGTTGGCCGCCGAATCGTCATCGTTTCGGCTGTCCGGGTCGCCGAAGTTGTAGGAGAACAACGGCTGCCCCCAGGCGAATGATCCGTCGATCGCCTTCGCATACGGGTCGAGCACCAGCTTGTTCGGATTGCACCGGTGCCCGGCCGCCGGATCGTACGGGCCGTGGACGCGATACCCGTACCGCTGACCCGGCTCGATGCCGGGGATGAAGCCGTGCCAGACGAATCCGTCCACCTCGGGCAGCCGGATCCGGGTCTCGCGCAGAGTCCCGCCGTCCCGGTCGCCGGCCACCTCGTCGAACAGGCACAGTTCGACCTGCTCGGCGACCTCGCTGAACAGGGCGAAGTTGGTGCCGGACCCGTCGTAGGTGGCCCCGAGCGGGTAGGCCCGGCCACGCCATACTTCGTGTCCGGTCTCGGGCGTCGGTTCAGCGGGTTGTTGCACAAGATGACCTTACGGGCAGTCGGCGCCCGGCGCCGCCATAACCCCGGTCGATAGGCATTGACCTGGCGGAACCTAATCGATTTCGATGCCGACAGAACGCATTTCGTCCAGCGCCGCCGCGGTGGTGGCCGGCGAGACCCCTGCGGTGAGACCGGTCAGCACCCGCGTGGTGAACCCGGCCCCGGCCGCATCGCGAGCCGTGGCCGCCACACAATGGTCGGTCGCGATGCCCACCACGTCGACCGTGTCGACGCCGCGGCCGCGCAGCCAGTCCGCGAGCGTCGCCCCGGAATCGTCGGCGCCCTCGAAGCCGCTGTAGGCCGCCGAGTGGTGGCCCTTCTTGAACACCGCCTCGACCGCGGAGGTCGCCAGGTCCGGGTGGAACTCGGCCCCCGGAGTCTCGGCGACGCAGTGCCGGGGCCAGGACACCCGGTAGTCCGGGGTCTCGGAGAAGTGCTCACCGGGGTCGATGTGGAAATCCTTGGTGGCCACGACATGGTCGTAGCCGTGCTCGCCGGCCAGCAGGTCGGTGACGGCGCGGGCCACCGCGGCACCGCCCGCCACCTCCAGCGAGCCGCCCTCACAGAAGTCGTTCTGGACATCGACGATGACGAGGGCCCGCATGGTCCCATTGTGCACCGGTCGCTACCCGCCGAACAGCAGATACAGCCCGGTGAAGGTGTAGCCGACCATCACCAGCATCATCGCCAGCTGCCCGGTCAGCTGGTGGCGCTTGGGTAGCAGCGCGAGGGCCCGGTCGTGCGCGGCGAGCACCCCGGCCACATGGCCGGCCAGCACGAAGCCGACCTTGAGGCTGGCCAACAGCGACGGGTGAAGGGACAGAAAGTAGTTGGGCGCCGCCCCGTCCCATCCGAGCAGCAGGATCACCGTGTGCTGGCCGCGTTCGACCAGATACGACAGGTAGTGGGCGAACACGTAGCCGATGACGATCGGGATCAGCGAGTGCGCCAGCAGACCCGGAAGCTCGCGGCGACGCCGCCGGTCGACGCCGCCGGTGGCGCGGGCGGCCAGCCAGAAGGTGACCGCCACCGTGACGGCGAAGACCAGCAGACCCGCGGTGCGGATCAGCGACGCGGTGAATGCGGAGGTGGAATGGGCGTCGACGAAATCGCGCCATTGCGGCATCGCCGAGAAGCTGTCGAACGCCGTCGAGCCCAGCAACACCGCGAGCACGGCGACGACACCGGGGCGCACCGGCAGGGACGGCAGATGGTCGAACGGGTTACCCACGACGATGCGTCCGTTCACGCGGCGCAGCGGCGACATCCGCGAGGCCACCATGCTGTACACCTCGAACGGGTCGGCGTTCGACAACCACCGCTCACCGCAGCACAGGGCGCCCGCGAAGGTCACCGCGAGATATCCCAGCAACCAGATCCGGATGGCCGCAAGGGATCCCGGATCCGGGCTGGCCAGCTCCAGCCAGACGAACCCGAACAGACCCGCCGCGGCCGGCCAGTAGCCGAGCCGGGCCGGATACCGGCGCGGGCCGCGGGGCAGGACCCGGTACACGGTGCGCACCGGGGAGATGACCCGCCAGACCGGGCCCACCGCGACGGAGAGCGCGACCAGCCCCACCCACAGCAGCACGTAGAAGACACCGGGCAGCGGGTTCCTCGCATCCTGCGGCCCGAGGAACGCCGCGACCGCCACCCATCCGCCGAAGGCGAGTGCGAGCAGGCCGACGATCCCCCGCACGGCGGGGGAGTCGACGGCCCGGGTGAGGTCGCTGGGCAGCGGCAGGCCCGGCTTGGCCGGGTCGAAGCGTGGCCGCCGCCAGGCCAGCGCCACCACGGCGAATGTGAACGTCAGCGCCCACGCCGCGCCGATCAGCGCATAGGTGTACGGAATCGGGAGATCGGTCGAACCGCCCAGGCCATGGGCCAGTATCGCGGTCCGGTTCGAAGTCACTGCTGCACTTGCACGCTGGCGATGACGCGGTTCAGCTGATGGAGCTCGATGTCGACGGTGCCCGGCACGTCGGCGGTGAACTGGAACTGCTGGCCGCTGCGCGGCTCGACCTTGAACGTGTGCTCGGGATTGGAATGCACGTGCAGTTCGTCGGCGGCATCGCTGTCGACCCGCACCACGATCGGTTGTTTCACCTTGGCCTGCAGCTGCTCATTGGTGGGGGTCACCTGGCCGCCCTTGACGGTCACCTCGATGACAAGGCGGTCCGGGGCCTTCTGCTGATCGGTCATGTCCCCCGGGCTGACCGTGGACTCCGATGGGCTGGCCGGGGCGGCCGAGCTGGATGCGGCGGTGCCGGTGTTGTCGGTGCCTTCACCGCCTCCACAGCCGGCGGTGGCCAGTGCGAGTGCGGCAGCGAGGCCGGCGAGGACGACGGGAAAACTGCTTCTACGGTTGGTCACGGTGAACCATCTTCGCCTGCGCCGTCCTCGTCCTCACCTTGAGGCGGGTCTCCCCGGCGCCGGTCCCGCATGGCGATGTAGACCACCACGCCGACCACCACGACGGCCGGGGCGAACGCCGGCAATGCCAGCAGCAACGTGTGGTCGGCGTGATAGGTGGGCATGCCGGCCGATCAGGCCTGGGGCTGGACGGGTCGAGGTTGGCCGGCCTGGCTGCTCGCGCCCAGCTCGCGGGCGTTGATCCGGCCGGCTCCCCAGGTCAGTCCGGCGATCAGCACCAGGGTGCAGACCAGGACCACCAGCGAAGCCACGGTGTAGAGCCAGGTCGGGTGATTCAGGTTGCGTTCGCGCTGCAGCAGGGTGATCTCCTGGACGAATTCGCGGGAACCGGACGCCTGCGCGGGGGTCTCCTGAGCGCCGATGCCCGGATCGGCGGGCAGGAAGATCGGCACCCCGGCCATGGTGGTGCCGTCCTGCACCCGCAGCACCGTCTTCCAGCTGCCCGACACCGGGACCGGCCGGGTGGAGCGGTAGTGGCCCTGGCCGACTTTCGCCAACCGGTCGACGACGAGCCCCCGCTGGTTAGCCAGCCCACCCTGCCAGGCCAGGATCGACACCCATTCGGGGTCGTCGCCGACCAGGCCGGCAGGTGTCAGCCGCACGTCGGCCGATACCAACCGCTGCCCGCCGGCATCCGAAACATCGGTCAAGGTGACGGTGGCACTGGCATTTTCGGGCACCTCGGTACGCAGACCGTTGGCCACCGCGCCGCCGATCACCAGGACGGTGGCGACGACGACCGAGATGCCGACGGCGGGCCGGGGCAGCGGCCTGCCGGTGAGGACCACCGCCAGCAGGGCCCCGCACAGACCCATCGCCACCGCGACCGGGATCGCCATCGCCAAGGCCTCGCCCCACATGCCGGTCGGCCACGGGTAGCGGTAGACCGCCCCGATCCACAATGACTCCAACCACAACCCGACGGTCGCCACGCCGAGCCCGCTGACCGCACCGAAGACCATGGGCCGCTTGACAAGTGGCGTCAACGCCAGCAGCTCCACCACCAGGGCGGGCCCCAGATACATGGCGAACCAACTGATCGGGGCTCCCAGCACCGGGCCGACGACGAACGCGACGGCGCCACGCAGCACCACCGCGAACCCCGCGGCGATCAGCGCGGCACCCGGTCCCAGCACCAGCCGCGCCGCGACCGCGGCCAACGCCGCCGCGGCCGCGATCATCATCGGCTGCAGCACCAGGCGGAACTGCTCCACGCCGAAGTCGTACTCGATCTGGAACACCGAAAGGCCGATGAACAGGCCACCGAACGACAGGTAGTACAGGAACTTGTTGAACTTGCTGTCCTCGGGCACGTCGGGGCCCATCGCCACCCGGCCCTCGTGCTCCAGCAGCAGCACCGCGATCAGCGACAGCCCCGCCCCGCCGATCAACATCAAATGGGTTGGGCCCCACAGGGTGACGTCCTGGCCGAAGATCCGGTGCCAGATGTCGTCGAGCGGGAAACCGATCAGCGCATACAGCCCGCACAGCGCCATCAGCACCCCGCCGACCGGCGCGTACCAGGTGCGGGTGATCCGGATCGCCGCCGGACCGGGCTTCTCGTACGGCAGCACGATCGCCATCGAACCGGCGATGAACAGCAGGAACAGCCCGATCAGGATGAAATAGTGGGCGGGGTTGGCCAGCGGCCCGGCGTCGCGTCCCTTGCCGATGTGCAGGCTGACGTCCCAGATGAACCCGAACAGCGCGCAGATGATGGTCGCGGTGAACAGGAACACCTGCAGGGCGACCCACGGTGGGCGGTGGAATTTGCGGCCAAGCCACTCGGCGAAATCGTTCAGCCAGGTGATGCGCCGGGTGCGGTGCAGGTAGCCGATCCACAACAGGACCACCGTCACCACGAAAGCCGCGGCCGACATGCCGATCACCTGGTCGAGGGCCGCGCCGCCCCCCTCGGTGCCCGCCGCGGCCGTCACCGAGATATCGGAGGAACCGGTCATGCTGCCCACCCACTGCCTTGCCGGAGGGAATGCGGTTGCTGGTGATGTTGCCAGAACCGGGCAGCCGAAATCAGGGCTTCGTGCGGTTGCTCCACGGCGTCACCGGGCGCTCGCGGCGGACGCCGTCGACGATCACGTCGACGTGCTCGTCGTAGAAGCAGATCCGGTCCCGGACCGGCTCGGCCTCCAGCAGCGGTTCGTGATAGGTCCAGGCCACGTCGGCCGGGCCGCCGGGCAACGAGAAGTAGGCGGCCCGGCCCTTGTAGGCGCAGTAGGTCACGGTGGGGCTGGGGGCGAGTGCCGCGGTGACGTCTTCGCGGGGCAGATAGCAGCGGGTCGGCAGCGAGGTCTCGAACAGCAGCGCGGACCGGGTGGATTCGGCGAGCGGGCGGCCGTCGAGTTCGATCCGGATGTGACGGCGGCTGCGCAGGACATCGATGCGATGGAACGGGTCGTGCGGGTGGGCGACGATGTGCTCGTCCTCCTCGCGCCACTCGAAGGTCGCGAAGTCCAGGATCAGATAGCCGGCCAGATCCGGATCCTCGGGCTGGTAGGCCGCCGCGGCCCCGGTCTCGTCCCCGGCGATCACGTCGAAGCCGGTGCCGGGACAGGTGTGTTCGGTGAACGGCACCGACGGGTCGAGGAATCCCGGTATCGCGTCGTCGCCGCTGTCCCCGCCCGCCGGGACCAGCTGGGCGGTGAAAGCGTCGCGCGGCACCGCGTAGGTGGGGACGACCCGCCGGGGCTCCCACACCAGGACGGCGTCGCAGGTGTCGGCCACCGGTTCCCCGCCGAGGCAGACCCGAATTCGCTTGGCAGTCGGCTGATATCGCAACGAATCCAGCGCTTGTGCCAGCAGGTCTGCCATCTTCGCGGCCATCCGTCCATTATCGGCCCCGCCCGCCGGTCCTGCCGGAAAACCACCGAGCCCCCGCCGTCGGGCGGGGGCTCGGGCTGCCGTGGGTCCTACTGGACGTCGACGTACACCGTGCGCTGGGTGATACCGGCGACCATGGTGTCGGGGCGGCCGTAATGGGTTCCCGGACGTACCGCGAGGACCGAGGCCTGCTCGAGCGGCGCCGAGCCGACCCGGTTGACGATCACCTTGTAACCCCGCGCCTGCAACTCCCTGATGGTCTGCTGGGCGTTGCCCGAACCGCTCGGTGCGGCCTGGGCGGGTGCGGCGAGTCCGATGACGGCGGCCGCCAAGCCGCTCGCGGCGACGGTAGCGACCCCGAACCGTTTACCTGCCGTATGCATTTTCCTTCTCCTCCTCTGCTGTTCGCTAAGCTGCGAGATGTCTGGTGAAACGAGCAGGTCGGCGGATTTGATCTCCGATGGCGGTAATTGGTTGACCGATGTCGGGATCTGTGGGCGGACGATGAAACTGGCGGGGTTGCGGCAACGCGACGGGGTCACCTGCGGGCCGACGGTCGCCATCGTCGCGAGCGCGCTGCTGGATCCGGGGCGCCGGGCCCGGTTGCTGCGGCCGGACGGCGAACAATGGTTCGCCGGGGAGCAGGGCCGCATCCACGCCGAACTCAACCGGGTATGGCCGCGACGGCTGGGCGCCACCCCCGCGGGGATGGCCCGTGCCCTGAGCGCAGCGGCCGCCGGGCGTGGAGTGCGCTACCGCTGGAGGCGTTTCCGTGGTTCGCGGGACGGGTTGGCCGATGTGGTGCGCGCCGTCGGGGGTGGGTGGCCGGTCGCGATGCTGATCGGAGCGCGCGGCATACCGAGGCACTGGGTGCTGATCGTCGGCCTGGTCGACGGCACCGACACCGAGGATGTGCTGGCGTGCTACGAACCGTCCTCGGGACGGGTGGTGGACGTCGGCATCGCCGCGGTGCGCGTCGCGCAGATCACCGGGCTCGGGTTTGGCCGGCCGTTCGCCTTCGTGCTGCCCAGGTGACCGGGGACTATCGTCGGCGGCATGGCCCGAAAATATGCGACCGCGGACACGGTAGGTATCGACGAGCTTCTCGATTTCGTCCGTCCGCGACATCGGATGGTGCTCACCACGTTTCGCTCCGACGGGTCGCTGCAGAGTTCACCGGTGACCGGCGGGGTCGACGACGGGGGACGGATCGTCGTCGCCAGCTATCCGCAGCGGGCCAAGTCGGCCAACATCCGCCGCACCCCGCGGGTGAGCGTGACGGTGCTGTCCGACGAGTTCAACGGTCCCTATGTGCAGGTCGACGGCGACGGTGAGGTGATCGGGCTGCCGGACGCCGTGGAACCGCTGGTCGACTACTTCCGCGCGATCTCGGGCGAACACCCGGACTGGGACGAGTACCGGCAGGCGATGGTGGACCAGGGCAAGTGCCTCATCCGCATCACACCGAAACGCTGGGGCCCGGTCGCCACGGGCGGCTTCCCGCCGGAGCGCTGATGCGTTGAGTCTGCGTTCAGGGCGGGGCTTTCTCGGTGTTTCGCGCCCTCACCGCAGACTCGATTTCTGGCTAGTCGAGTGCTCAGCACGTGCTTGCGGGAACCGCACGAAATAGCGGCGGGCTAGCGGACGCGTTGCGTCGACTAGCAGGTCAAACTATAGTCTGGACACATGTCCAGAGGATTTGGAGCCGGTGCGTGAGCCGGTATTCCCAGTTCAGCGCGATTTCAGCCGCCGGGTGAACTGATATGCGTATCGCGTTGCTGTCGTATCGGAGCAAGACGTATTGCGGTGGCCAGGGCGTCTACGTGCGCCATCTGAGCCGCGGACTGGCCGAACTCGGACACGACGTCGAGGTGTTCTCGGGCCAGCCCTATCCCGACGGCCTCGACCCGCGGGTGCGGCTGACCAAGGTGCCCAGCCTCGATCTGTACCGCGAACCCGACCCGTTCCGGGTACCGCGGCCGAGTGAGATCCGCGACCGGATCGACGCACTGGAACTGCTGACGATGTGGACGGCGGGTTTTCCCGAGCCGAGGACGTTCACCATGCGGGTGGCCCGGATCCTGGCCGGGCGGCGCGACGAATTCGACGTCGTGCACGACAACCAGAGCCTGGGTACCGCACTGCTCACGATTCCCGACCTTGGCCTGCCGGTGGTGGCGACCGTGCACCATCCGATCACCCGGGACCGGGTGCTGGATGTCGCGGCCGCCAAGTGGTGGCGTAAACCCTTGGTGCGCAGGTGGTACGGCTTCGCCGAGATGCAGAAGAAGGTCGCCAGGCAGCTCCCCGAACTGCTCACGGTGTCCTCGTCCTCGGCGACCGACATCGCCGAGGATTTCGGGGTCCGGCCCGATCAGCTGCACATCGTCCCGCTGGGTGTCGACACCGAACTGTTCAAACCCGCCGCCCAGCGGGTGAGTGGGCGGATCATCGCGATCGCCAGCGCCGACGTCCCGCTCAAGGGCGTCAGCCACCTGCTGCACGCGGTGGCGCGGCTGCGGGTCGAACGAAACCTGGACGTGCAGCTGGTGTCCAAACTGGAGCCGAACGGCCCGACCGAGAAACTCATCGCCGAACTCGGCATCTCCGACATCGTGCACAGCTCCAGTGGATTGTCCGACGGTGAGCTGGCCGGCCTGCTGGCCTCGGCCGAGGTGGCCTGCATCCCGTCGCTGTACGAGGGGTTCTCGCTGCCCGCCGTGGAGGCGATGGCCAGCGGCACCCCGATCGTGGCCAGCCGGACCGGGGCGCTGCCCGAGGTGGTCGGCGAGGACGGCGGGTGCGCGCGCCTGGTACGCCCGGCCGACGTCGACGAGCTCACCTCGGTGCTGGGCGGGTTGCTGGACTCCCCGCTGGAGCGGCGCAGGCTGGGGGAGGCCGGCAGGCAACGTGCGGTCGACGTCTTCAGTTGGGAATCGGTTGCCGCGCAGACAGTGTCGGTGTATGACCTGGCCCGTGATCGGATGGGGAAGACTGTGAAGCCATGCTGACCGTCGATTTCGACCGGCTCGGCGTCGGCCTCGGCACCACGGTGATCGATGTCGGCTGCGGTGCGGGCAGGCACACGTTCGAGGCGTACCGCCGCGGTGCGGACGTCATCGGATTCGACCAGAACGCATCGGATCTCAACGATGTCGACACCATGCTGGCGGCCATGCGCGAAGAGGGTGGCGTGCCGCTCTCGGCCAAGGGTGAGGCGGTCAAGGGTGACGCGTTGGCCCTGCCCTATGAGGACGGCAGGTTCGACTGCGTGATCGCCTCGGAGATCCTCGAGCACGTCCCCGAGGACGACCGGGCGATCGCCGAGCTGGTCCGCGTTCTCAAACCCGGTGGCTCGCTGGCGATCACGGTGCCGCGCTGGCTGCCGGAGAAGGTGTGCTGGCTGCTGTCGGACTCCTACCACGCCAACGAGGGTGGCCACATCCGGATCTACCGGGCCGATCAACTGCGGGACAAGGTGCTCGCGCACGGCCTCACGCTGGACCATACTCATCACGAGCACGCCCTGCATTCGCCGTACTGGTGGCTGAAATGTCTGGTCGGCACCGAGAAGACCGATCACCCCGCGGTGAAGGCCTATCACCAGCTGCTGGTGTGGGACATGATGGGCAGGCCCTGGCTCACCCGCACCGCCGAGTCGCTGCTGAACCCGGTGATCGGCAAGAGCGTCGCGCTGTATTTCACCAAACCCGGCGCCGACGGCTAGGCCCGGGCGTTGCGACCCCTCGAGATCCCCGGCGTGCCAGGTGTCCTGGCGCCCGAAGCGTGCCTGCAGACCGCCCGGTCGATCGCCTCGACCCAGGAGGCCTCCGGTGCCCTGCCGTGGTTCGATGGCGGGCACACCGATCCGTGGGACCACGTCGAGAACGCGATGGCGCTGACCGTCGCCGGGTTGATCGAGCCGGCGCGGGCCGCCTTCGACTGGTGCCGCACCGTGCAGCGTGCCGACGGATCGTGGCCGATCCAGCTGCGCCGTGGTGTCGTCGAAGATGCCAACAGCGACAGCAACTTCTGCGCGTACATCGCCACCGGCGTGTGGCACCACGTGCTGGTCACCGGGGACCGCGGATTCGCCGAGACGATGTGGCCCGTGGTCACCGCGGCGATCGAGTTCGTGCTGGGACTGCAGGCGTCGAGCGGTGAGATCTACTGGGCGCGATCCCTTTCCGGCCCGGTGGAGGAAGCGCTGCTGACCGGCTGTGCGAGTGTCTACCACAGCATCCGCTGCGGACTGGCGCTCGCGGACTATCTCGACGATCCGCAGCCCGAGTGGGAGGTCGCGGTCGGGCGGCTCGGGCACGCCATCGCCGAGCATCCGGAATCCTTCTCCGCCAAGGACACCCATGCGATGGAGTGGTACTACCCGGTACTGGCCGGCGCGTTGCGCGGCGGCGCCGCCAGGGCCAGGATCGACGACCGGTGGGACGATTTCGTGGTGGCAGGCCTGGGGATCCGGTGCGTCGATCACCGGCCGTGGGTGACCGGCGCCGAAACCTGCGAGCTGGTGATGGCCCTGGACGCCATCGGTGACACCCGGCGGGCACACGAACAATTCGCCGCCATGCACCACCTGCGTGAGGCCGACGGATCCTATTGGACCGGGCTGGTTTTCGCGGACGGCAAACGGTGGCCCGAGGAGCGCACCACCTGGACCGGAGCCGCGATGATCCTGGCCGCCGATGCGTTGTCGTCGACGACTGGGGCCAGCGGGATCTTCCGTGGCGTGGGCCTGCCCCGAGGGCTGGAAGGCGAGTACGACTGCGCGTGTGTGGCGGGCAGGTAGGCCGGCGGCAGTCAGTCCAGCTGCCCGGGTTCGCCGGATACCCGCTCCAGCACGCGCATCGAACCGGTCGCCGAGACCTCCCGGAACGCGCCGGTGTCCAGCGCGCGGCGGTAGATGTGGAACGGCGCCTGGCCGCCGTCGTCGGGGTCGGGGAACACATCGTGGATGATCAGCCTGCCGCCCACCTCGACCCAGCGGGCCCAGCCGTCGAAATCGCGCTGCGCCGCCTCCTCGGTGTGCCCACCGTCGATGAACAACAGCCGCAAGGGAGTTCGCCACGCCCCGGCCACCACCGGCGACCGTCCGACCACGGCGACCACATGCTCGTCGAGGCCGGCCGCGTCGAGGGTGTGGCGCAGGGTGGGCAAGGTGTCGAACAGTCCGGTCGTCGGATCGACCAGCGTGGTGTCGTGGTACTCCCAGCCCGGCTGGTGTTCCTCGGAGCCGTGGTGGTGGTCGACGGTGTAGAGCACCGAACCGGTCTCCTGGGCCGCGGCGCCGAGCATCACGGTCGACTTGCCGCAGTACGTGCCGATCTCCACCCCGACCCCGCCGGCCAGACAGGCCACCGCGGCGTCGTAGAGCGCCCGGCCCTCATCGGCCGGCATGAAGCCGATGACCTGCTCGGCGAGGCCGAACAGACGCTCGGCGCGGGGCGGCAGGGCGGTGTCGGCGCGACTCATGGGTGACAACATACCGTTGCTGGCCCACCGCAGTTGTAGTAGCGTCCGGACACGTGTCCGATCCGGCTCTGGAGTCGACTCGTCGCCGCCTCAGCGCGCGGCAGGCCGATACCGTCGAACGTCTCGGCCTGGCGGCGGTCGCACTGATCAGCCGGGAGGGGTTCACCGGGCTGACGGTGCGCCGGGTGGCGGCCGAGGCCGGGGTCGGGTCCGCGACCGCCTACACCTACTTCTCCTCCAAGGAACATCTTGTCGCCGAGGTGTTCTGGCGCCGGTTGTCCTCGGCCGCACCCACCGAACATGAATCGGACGATCCGGCGACCCGGGTGGTCGAGGTGCTCGAGCACATCACCTCGCTGGTGGCCGATGAGCCCGGATTCGCGGGGGCCGTGACCAACGCGCTGCTCGGTAAGGACCCCGACGTCGACGTGCTCCGGCAGCGCATCGGTGCCGAGATCCGGCTACGGCTGGTGGCCGCGCTCGGACCGGATGTCGCGCCGGATGTGATCGAGGCGCTGGAGCTGCTGTACGCGGGCACGCTGGTGTGGGCGGGCATGGGCTACGAGGCCTATCCCGAGATCGCCCGCAGGCTGCGGGCGTCCGCGCGTCTGGTGCTGGGCTGAGCTAGCTGTAATTCCCGGCCAGGTTGTGAACGCGTAGGCGTTCGATGGGGGTAAGTCCGCCGATACCAGTGTGGGCTCGGTGGTGGTTGTAGTGGTGCAGC
>NZ_JBSFPX010000067.1:0-32091 GCF_053588415.1 Mycobacterium sp. NPDC003449 | reverse complement strand
CGCTGGTGTTCCTGATGGCGGTCACCTATTAGGTTGGAGTCGTCGCGGATGCCGCTGTTGTAGCCCTGGCCCTGCCACACCGGCATCAGGTGGGCGGCGTCGCCGGCCAGCAGCATCCGGCCGGCCCGGAACGACCCGGCGATGCGCGACTGGTGGGTGTAGACCCGGCTGCGGATCACGTCCACCCGGTCCGGGTGCGGCACGAACGGCGCCAGCAGCCGCTCGATGAACGCCGGATCGGTGGCCTGCTCGTCGGTTTCGTCGGCATGGATCATGAACTCGAACCGCCGGATCCCGTGCGCGATGGAGATCGACGCGTACGGCCGGTCCGGGTCGGCGCCGACCTCGCTGTTGGGATGGCCGAGGGGGTCGTTGGCCAGATCGATGACCACCCACCGGGTCGCCGAGGTGGTCCCGTCGAAGGAAACCCCCATGAGATGGCGGGTGGCGCTGCGGCCGCCGTCGCAGCCGACCAGGTACTGGGCCCGCACCGCGGGAACGCCCGGCCCGAACTCGACGGTGACACCGTCGGCCGTCTCGCGCGCCGATTCCATCCGGCGACCCCAGACCACCTCGACGTGGCCGAACCGGTCCAGACCGGCCAGCAGCTCGGCGTCGACCATCGGCTGGACGAAGCCGTTGCGTTTCGGCCAGCCGAAACGTGCGTCCGGCGGCGCCATTTCGGCGAGCAGGCGCCGGTTACGGTCATAGAAGCGCAGGATCTGGTTCGGGACGGTGTGCGGCACGATCGCCTCGACCAGGCCGACCGATTGGAACGTCCGCAGCGATTCGTCGTCGAGGCCCACGCCGCGCGGATAGTCGATGAGGGTGTCGCGCTCTTCCACGACAAGCGTGCGCACGCCCTGCAGCCCGAGCGCGTTGGCCAGGGTCAGGCCCACCGGGCCTGCCCCCACGATGACGACGTCGACCTGCTGCGGTGTCATGGCCGCCCCAGCAGGAAGTCGAGATGCAGCCGGTTGAACGTCTGCGGATCCTCGTACTGCGGCCAGTGCCCGCAGCCCGGCATGACCTCGAACCGGGCGCCGGGGATCATGCCGGCGATCCGGCGGCCTTCTGCGACGGCGGCGGTCGGGTCGTCACTGGTCCACACCACCAGCGTCGGCGCGGTGATCGAACCGTATTCCTTTTCCCCCAGCAGGTTCCGCGCCCGGATCCCGGGATCCTGCAGTGCCATGATGTCGCTCATCGCCGAGACGAACCCGGGCTGGCGATACACCCTCCGGCGACTGGCCACGATGTCGTCGTAATCCTTGGACTTGTCGGCCATCAGCCATTTGATCCGGGCCTGCACGGTCTCCCAGGACGGATTCTCGGCCGCCGCCATGGACAGCGTCACGATGCGCTTCATCACCTCCGGATCGGCCTGCGACCCGCCCGCGGTGTTGAGTACCAGCCGGTCGACGCGGTCGGGATGGTCGATCGCGGCCCGCGCCGCCACCCATCCGCCGAGCGACTCACCGGAGATATGGGCACGTTTCGCTCCGATCGCATCGAGGAAGCCCATGAGGTGCCCGACGTAGTGCCCCACCTCGAGGGGATGGCCGGGCTTGTCGGTGTAGCCGTGTCCGAGCATGTCGATCGACCAGGTGGAGAAGTACTCGGAGTGGGATGCGAGATTGCGGACATACGCCTCGGCATGCCCACCGGACCCGTGCAGCAGCACCAGCGCGGGCAGCCCCGGGTCACCGGCATGCAGGTAGCGGGTGCGCACTCCCCCCACATCGAGGTATCCCTGCTCGAATGCGACACCCTGCAGATCGCTCCACACGCTCTCGAACTCGGCGGCCGTTGCCGACCCCGTCGTCGATCCGGCGGCAGTGCTTGTCATGGTCCCCTCTCAGGACTCTTGGAGAATTGTATTCTCGTTTTTCGTAAGCACTTTGCTCATTTATCGCACATCAACGTGCATTATTATCAGAGCATCACTCTCGTCGAACTGTCTGTCAAGGAGGGCGCGATGCCAGCCAGGGCGACCCGGCCGACACCGGGATCCAAGGCCTCAAACGGGGTACCGGGTTCGCAAACCCTGGCCCGGGGGCTGAGCGCGCTGCACGCGATCGCCAACGCCCCCACCGGGCTGACCGTGCAACAGGTTGCCGACCACGTCGGCGCGCACCGCACGATCGCGTATCGGTTGCTGGCCACCCTGAGCCAACACCGGTACGTGGCACGGGGCGAGGACGGCCGGTACCGCCCGGCCGCGGCGTTGGCCGTACTCGGCTCCTCGTTCGACAACAACCTGCGCCAACTGTGCGTTCCGACGCTGCGGGCACTGGCCGACGAACTCGGCACCACGGTCTCGCTGCTGGTCGCCGAGGGCGATCAGCAGGTGGCCATCGCGGTCATCGTGCCGACCCAGGTGTTCTACCAGCTGTCCTTCCACGAGGGCAGCCGCCATCCACTCGACCGCGGCGCGGCCGGGGTGGCCCTGCTGGCGACCAGGCCCGCCCGCGCCGGTGAACGCGATCTGGTTCGCCAGACCCGCGAGCAGGGCTGGGTGATCACCCACGGTGAGGTCGAACCCAACACCTACGGCCTGGCCGTGCCGGTCCGGCGGCGCCCGCCGTCGCCGCCGACCTGTATCAACCTCATCTCGCACCGTGAAGACGTCGTACTGGGCGGCCGGGAGGCCGTCGTGCGGGCGGCGGATGAACTGTCGGCGATCCTGCACTGAAAGGCTATGCACAGATGACTGATTGGTCCGATTGGGATGACGAGGTCGACGTCGTGGTACTCGGCAGCGGAGGCGCGGGCCTCACCGCGGCGCTGAGCGCCGCCGTGAACGGGGCGTCGGTCGCCGTCTACGAGAAGGCTCGCACGGTCGGCGGGACGACGGCGGTATCGGGCGGAATCGTCTGGATCCCCGCGCACGAGCGTGCGGCCGACGGGCCGCTGCCGTTCACCGAGGCCATGGACTATCTGCGGGCACAGTCGCTGGGATACATGGACGCCGACCTGGTCGACACCTTCGTCCGCACCGGCCCGGCGATGCTCAACTTCGTGGAGGCCAACAGTGAACTGAGATTCGCCGTCGCCGAAGGATTCCCGGACTACAAACCCGAGCTGCCCGGCGGGCGGCCGGGCGGCGGCCGGTCGTTGAGTGCCGGTCCGATTGACCTGGCCCGGCTCGGCGGGTGGCGCGACCGGATCACCGCGTTCCCGGCGGATTTCAGCAATGTCGGGATCGATGCCGAGACGCGCGCCCGGATCCACGCGGTCCACGACGACCCGGACGCCGACCTGTGCGTGGCGGGCACCGCGCTGATCGCGGGACTGCTTCGCGGCCTGCTCGACCGCGGCATCGAGCCGGTCACCGGGGCCAGGGCGGTCGAGCTGTTCGGCGACGGCGCGATCACGGGCGTGCGAATCAGTGTTGACGGCAGCGATATTCGGGTGCGTGCCCGCGGCGGCGTGGTGCTGGCCACCGGCGGTTTCGAATGGGACGCCAAACTCGTCGAGGCCTATCTGCGCGGACCCATGCACGGCCCGGTGTCACCGCCGAACAACACCGGCGACGGCCTGCGGATGGCGATGGCGCACGGCGCCGACCTGGCCAACATGGGTGAGGCGTGGTGGGTTCCGGTGGTCCAGATCCCCGGCGACACCATCGACGGACACCCGCGCAGCCGCAGCGTCCGGCTGGAACGGACCCGCCCCCGCAGCGTCATCGTCAACCGGGCCGGGAAACGGTTCGTCAACGAAGCCGGCGAGTACAACTCGATGGCAGGCCCGTTCCAGTACCTCGACCCGAGGGCCGGCTACGCCAACGACCCGGCCTGGATCGTCTTCGACGCCCTGCATCTGCGGCGATACGGATTTCTCGGAGTGGAACCCGGTGGGCCGGTACCGGATTGGTTCTGCGCCTCGGACAGTCTCACCGAACTGGGCGCCAAGACCGGGATCGACGCCGACGGCCTGGCCGCCACCCTGGCGCGGTGGAACGACAACGTCGCGCGCGAGGTCGATCCCGACTTCGGCCGCGGCGCAAGCGCCTACGACGGGTACTGGGGCGACCCCGACGCCGCGACCCCTGCCGGGCAGACCCTCGGACCGGTCGACACCGCACCGTTCTACGCGGTGCCGGTGAAGGTCGGGGCGATGGGCACCAAGGGCGGGCCGCGCACCGATCGCGACGGCCGGGTCCTGCACGTCGGCGGCACCCCGATACCGGGGTTGTTCGCCGCGGGAAACGCCATGGCCGGCGTGACCGGCAAGGCCTACGGCGGCGCGGGTGGCACCCTCGGGCCTGCCATGGTGTTCGGCTACCGCAGCGGATACGCCGCGGCGACGGGTAAGTCGGTTTCTTGACGTTCTCGGCTAGGGTCGGGTCGTGCTCTGGACTCCGCGCAGCGCCGCACAGACCCGCATCCTCGATGCCGCGCTGGAGCTGATCGCCGAGCACGGGGTCGGCGGAACCTCGCTGCAGATGATCGCCGACGCCATCGGGGTCACGAAAGCCGCCGTCTACCACCAGTTCAAGACCAAGGAAGCGATCGTCATCGCGCTGACCGAGCGTGAACTCGGACAACTGGAGGACGCGCTCGAGGCCGCCGAGGCCCAGGGCTCACCGACGCGGGCCCGCGAGGTGCTGCTCACCCGGGTGATCGAGATGGCCGTGGAACGTCGCCGCGCGGCCAGCACGCTGCAGTTCGACCCGGTCGTGGTGCGGTTGCTGGCCGAACACGAACCGTTCCAGCGGTTCATCGACCGGCTCTACGCGGCACTGCTCGGCGACCAGTCCGGAAGCCGGGCCCGGGTGCACGCGGCGGTGCTGTCCGGGGTGATCAGCGTCGCGGTGATGCACCCGCTGGTGACCGATATCGACGATGACACGCTGCGCGGCGAACTGCTGCAGACCATGCGGCGCATCCTCTCGCTGCCGGATTGACCGGCCCGCGATCAGCCGGCCGAGTCGGCGATCAGCCGCGCGGCCGCCGTGTACGGATCGCTGCGCCCGTCGGCCACCTCCGCGGCCACCCGGTCCAGTTCGGCGTGGTTACGCAGCAACGTCTGTGCCAGTGACAGGATCTGAGTCCTGGCCCTGGCCGTGCGGCGCTCCGCGGTGTCGGTCCGGTGGTGCGCGTCGATCGCCTCCACCAACTCGTCCAACCCTACCCCTTGCGAGGCAACGAGTTTGAGCACGGGCACCCTGGTCTCGGCCCGGAGATCACGCGCGGTCTGGTCGGCACCGTCGCGGTCGGCCTTGTTGACCACGACCAGATCGGCCACCTCGAGCAGACCAGCCTTGGCCGCCTGCACGGCGTCGCCCGCCCCCGGGTTGAGGATGACCACCGTCGGATCGGCGATGGCGGCGATCTCGATCTCGGACTGCCCGACGCCGACGGTCTCGAGCACGATCGGGTCGTAGGACAACGCCGCCAGCAGCCGGATCGCCGCGGGCACCGCGGCGGCCAGCCCGCCCAGGTGTCCGCGGGCCGCGACCGAGCGGATCAGCACATCTGGATCGCCGATGTGGGCGGCCATCCGGATGCGATCGCCGAGCAGGGCACCCCCGCTGTAGGGCGAGGACGGGTCGACGGCCAGCACCGCCACCCGCCGCCCCTGCGAACGGTACGCGCCGACCAGGGCCGCGACCGTCGTCGACTTCCCGGCGCCGGGTGGGCCGGTCACCCCGACCACGGTGGGCGCCGCGGGACGGAGAACCGCGAGAACCTCGTCGCGGTGGTCACTTTCGACCAGGCTCAGCAACCGGCCCGCGGCCCGCATCGATCCGCCCCGCGCCGCGGCGATGAGCTCGGTGATCTCCATCGGATCCGACTCTAGGACCCGGACCCGACCGCGGCTGCAGGCATCGACGTCTCCCTGGTTCACTCGGCATGAGAATGTTATTCTCATTGTCAGAGAGTATCAGTTGCACAGAGGGGAACCCTATGGAGATCGCCGGAAGCTCGGCGCTCGTGGTCGGCGGTGCGGGCGGCCTCGGCGAGGCGACCGTCCGGCGCCTGCACGGTGCCGGCGCCAAAGTGGTGGTCGCCGACGTCGCCGACGAGAAGGGCGCCGACCTCGAGAAGGAACTCGGCATCCGTTATGTGCGCACGGACGCGACCTCGGAGGAATCGGTGCTCTCGGCCATCGCCGAGGCCGAAGCGCTTGGTCCGCTGCGGATCTCGGTCGACACCCACGGCGGCCCGGCCAGCGGTGGCCGGCTGGTCGGCAAGGACGGATCTCCGCTGGACCTCGACGGCTTCAAGAAGACCATCGAGTTCTATCTGACCGCGGTGTTCAACGTCATGCGGCTCTCGGCCGCCGCCATCGCGCGGACCGACCCGTTGGCGGAGGGCGGCCGCGGCGTCATCGTCAACACCGCATCGATCGCCGGGTACGAGGGCCAGATCGGCCAGCTGCCGTATTCGGCGGCCAAGGGCGGCGTGCTGGGCATGACCCTGGTCGCCGCGCGCGACCTGTCACCGCTGGGCATCCGCGTCGTCACAATCGCACCGGGCACCGTCAACACTCCTGCCTACGGCAAGGCCGCCGATCAGCTGGAGCAGTACTGGGGGCCGCAGGTGCCCTTCCCGAAGCGGATGGGCCGTGCCGGCGAGTACGCCCAGCTGGCGCAGAGCGTCATCGAGAACGACTATCTCAACGGCGAGGTCATCCGCCTCGACGGGGCGCTGCGTTTCCCACCCAAGTGACCCAAGTGGCCATCCCCTTGCACCGCGAGTTGCACCGCGAGCGTGCGGGTCTGCGGGTGGGCACGCCGGTATTTGTCGGCATGCCACGCACATTCGGCATGCGGTGAGCGTGCGCGGAATGCCGGATCGAGAGGCGTCGCTCGCCGGGAAGGTCGCATTCGTCGCCGGTGCCAGCCGCGGCATCGGGGCTACCATCGCGCAGGCACTGGCCGCCGAAGGCGCCGCCGTCGCGGTCGCGGCCCGCTCCCAGGAGCCGGGCAAGCTACCCGGCACGATCGGATCGGTGGCGGCCGACATCACCGCGGCCGGCGGTCGAGCACTGCCGGTGGCCTGCGACGTCACCAGCGAAGCATCGGTTGAGTCTGCGGTTGCCACAACGGTTTCGGCGTTCGGCGGGATCGACATCCTGGTGGCCAACGCGGGCGTGCTGTGGCTCGGGCCCGTCGAGACCACACCGCTCAAGCGTTGGCAGCTGTGCCTTGACGTCAACCTGACCGGGGTGTTCCTGGTGACCAGAGCCGTCATCCCGCATGTGCGCGCACGCGGCGGCGGATCGCTGATCGCGGTCACCACCACCGGCGTCGGCATGACCGGGCACGGCGCCAACGCCTACTGGGTGTCCAAGGCCGCGGCCGAACGGCTCTACCTCGGACTTGCCGCCGACCTGCGCGGCGACAATATCGCGGTCAATTGTCTGAGCCCGTCGCGGGTGGTGCTCACCGAAGGCTGGCGGGCCGGCGGCATGGGTGTCGAGATCCCGCCCGACATGGTCGAACCGCCCGAGGCCATGGCCCGCGCCGCGGTGCTGCTGGCCGGCCAGGACGCCCGCGGCGTCACCGGCACCGTCCAGCGTTCCGAGGCCCTCACCTTCTAGCTGTTGCACCGCGAGCGACCGTGTCCGTACGCCGACACGCCGTAAATTGCGTACATGTGCGGTCGCTCGCGGTGCAAGGCGAGGCAAAAGCGAAAGGTCAGGACTTGGCGATCAGGCCGTCGAGGATCTTGTTGAAATCGGCGGTGCCGAACGACACGTACTCGGCCAGGTTGGCGTAATCCAGCGACGCCATCACCCGCTGCTCCAGCTGGATGTTCATCAGCCGCTTGGTGGCCTCGACGGCCTGCTTGGGCAGGTCCATCAACTTCTTGGCGCAGGCGATCGCCTCGGCCAGCGGGTCGGCGACCACGTGGTTGGCCAGTCCGAGTTCGACCGCGCGGGCGGCCTTGATCCGCACCGCGGTGAGGGCGAACTCCTTGGCCTGCAACAGGCTGATCTGCGAACCCCACACCAGCGGGCCACCGTCGGCGGCGACCAGACCGATCTGCACGTGCGGGTCGGCGAAATGCGCGGTCTCGGCCATGTACACCACATCCGACAGCGCGGCCAGGCTGCAGCCGAGCCCGACGGCGGGCCCGTTGACCGCGGCGACGACGGGGATCCGGCAGCGCAGCATGCCGATGACGAGATCGCGCCCGTGTTTGATCGTCTTCTGCCGCAGCGCCTCATCGCGGCGCAGTTCGTCGAGGTAGGTGAAGTCACCGCCGGCCGAGAACGCCCGCCCGGCGCCGGTGATCACGGCCGCCCGCGCATCGGCATCCTCGTTGAGCGCCTCCCACAGGCCGGCCAGGCCGACGTGCAGGTTGTCGTTGACCGCGTTCAACGCGTCGGGCCGGTTGAGCGTGATGATGCGCAGCGCACCGTCGGCCTTGACGTCGATTTCTTCTGGCATTCCGTACATGTGCTTAGACTCCCAGTCCGAGAATTCGCGATGCGATGATGTTCTTCTGGATCTGCGATGTGCCGCCCATGACGCTCTGCGCCCGGCTGTAGAGGTAGGCGGCAAGCAGTTCGGGGTCGCTGGTGCCGCTCACCGCGAGTGCCGCATGCCCGACCGACTGCTCGACCCAGGTCATCAGCAACTTGTCCAGCGAACCCTGCGGGCCGTGGGTGATGCCGTCGAGCTGTTCGGACAACCGGCGCCGCACGTGCAGCCGCAGCATCTCGGCCTGCACACCGGCCCACGCCAGATCCTCGGGAACCTTGCCGTCCACCCGGGAGGCCATCTCCCGCACCAGCTTTCCGTACCGGGCCGAGTATCCCAGCGTCGACGGCTCACGTTCGTGGCTGACCACGGTCATCGCCAGCCGCCAGCCATCGCCCAGCCCACCAACCAGGTGTGCGGCCGGAACCCTGGCGCCGTCGAAGGCGACCTGACCGAATTCGGTGGTGACACCGTTGATCATCTGCAGCGGCCGCTGCTCGATGCCGTCCTGGTGCATCGACACGATGAACGCCGAGATGCCCTTGTGGCGTGCGACATCCTTGTCGGTGCGGGCCAGCACGAGGCACCAGTCCGCGACATCGGAGTAGCTGGTCCAGATCTTGTGACCGTTGATGATGTAGTCGTCGCCGTCACGGGTCGCCGTGGTGGTCAGCGACGCCAGATCCGACCCGGCGCCGGGTTCGGAGAATCCCTGACACCATCGTTCGGTGCCGTTGATCATGCCCGGCAGGAACCGCTGCTGCAGTTCCTTGCTGCCGTGGTGTCCCAGGCCGACCACCAGGTAGCCCAGACTCGGGCGGGGCGGTGCTCCGGCCCGCGCGAGTTCCTCGTCGACGATCACGTCATAGACCGGCGGCAGGTTCTGCCCGCCGAACTCCTCGGGCCACGACGTCCCGAAAAAGCCTGCGGCATAGAGGGCCTGATGCCACTCGCCCTGCCTGGCCCAGTAGTCGTCCCCGGAGGCCTTGAACGATGCGGCGTTGTCGGTCAGCCAGGCCCGCAGCCGGTCCCGGAAGGCCGCTTCCGCTGCCGAATCACGAAAATCCAAGATCAGTGACCTCCAAGTCCTCCAGTCGAACGGACCACACCTCGGTGGCCGTCAGGGCGCGCCGCAGATACACGTGTGCCAGGCATTCCCAGGTGTTTCCGATGCCGCCGTGCACCTGGATCGCGGTCTCGCACACCGTGCGGGCCGCGCGTGCGCAGTAGATCTTGGCGACCTTGCCGGCCCGGACCGCATCCGCGGCGCGGAGTTCGTCGACGGCCCAGGCGGCATGGCGCAGCACGCTGATCGAACCCTCGATCAGGGCCAGCCCATCGGCCAGCAGATGCGCGATCGCCTGGTAGGAGCCGATCGCCGCACCGTACTGTTCGCGCACCTTCGCATAGTCGACGGCCAGCGCGTGCGCGCCGCGGGCCGCACCGACCAGATCGGCACTCGTGGTGGCCAGCGCCAGCGCCTGCCAGCGCAACGCCTCGTCGGTGGCCAATTCACCGAGCTCGGTGGGTGATTCGACGACACCCGCGGTGCTTCTGGTCAGATCCACCCCTGCCGTGGCGGATTCGGTGCTGCCCGCGGCCACAGCACGCCCGAGCCTGCGGGTCAGATCGTCGGCGAGCACCGGCCCGAGGAACGGCACGTCGACGAGGCCGCGACCGAACTCCTCGGCGACGATCGCCACCTCGACCCCGGACGCACCGTCGGAGCGCAGGGTGCGCCACTCGGTGGCGGCGACCGTGCTCTCCAACCGGTGGATCCGGCTCTCGTCGGCGAGTTCTCCGACCGAGCCGGGTCCGAGATCCTGCGCGAGTTTCGCCGCGGCCTCTCGCAACTGCTGCTGTTCAGCCGTCAGACGGACGTCCATGCCGCTCCTTGCACACTCGTCGTAACACCTTTCCGGAAGGTAGTCGGGGTATTTCGGTCACGAACTCGACGCGCGCCGGTTTCTTGTAGGAGGCCAGCCGATCACCGACCAGTCCGATCAGCTCCGCCGGCGACACCGCCGAACGGGTCGACACCACCGCGACGATGGCCTCACCGTCGGCGGGGTCCGGTTCGCCGAACACCGCACAGTCGGACACCGCCGGATGTCCGTGCAGCACCGCTTCGATCTCGGCCGGCGCGACCTGGAAGCCGCGGACCTTGATCATCTCCTTGGCCCGGTCGGTGATGTGCAGGTATCCGTCGTCGTCGAGGTAGCCGATGTCACCGGTGCGAAACCAGCCGTCGCAGAAGGCCTCCGCGGTCGCCGCCTCGGGCAGATAACCGGCCATCGCCGATTCCGAGTGCACCTGGATCTGGCCGTCGGCACCGATCCGCACCCGCACACCGTGCACCGGTGTTCCGACGGTGTCGATGCGGGTGTCGGTGAGCGGGTTGCACGCGATGACGGGGAGTTCGGTGGTGCCGTACGCGGTCAGCCAGCGCACCCCCGCGCGTTGGGCCACGATCTGGGCCACGCTTCCGGTCACCGGGGTGGCGCACCACATGATGTAGCGCAGTGACGACAGATCGTGGCGGTCCAGCCCCGGGTGGGCGGACAACGCCAAAGCGATGGGGGCGACGGCCATTTCGATGGTGATGCGGTCGGATTCGATGTGGCGCAGCATCGTGTCGACGTCGAACCGGCGGTGCAGCCGCACCCAGGCGCCGGTGTCGAGCGCCATGGCGATGTTGAGCAGCCCGAGGATGTGCGAGGGCGGCGTCGTGATCTGCATGCGGTCGGCGGCGGTGAACCCGAGCGCGGCCCGCCAGTGCCGGATCGCGGCCGCGAATCCGCGGTGGGTGTGCCGAACGGCCTTCGGCAGGCCGGTGGTTCCCGAGCTGAACACGAACAGCGCGTCGGTGTCGGGATCGGGCGGTTCGTCCGGGCCGGGACGGTCCGGCGGATCGTCGGCGGGCCGGTCGAAGTGCAGCATCGGCATCTGCCCGGCGAGCACCTCGTGATCGCCGACGGCGTGCGCGGGTGCGGTGAGCGTGAGCGCGTGGGTGACCTCGGCGGCCTTCCAGGCCGGGCTGATCAGTACGGCCGCGGCATGCAGCCGCCAGATCGCCCGCAGCGCCGCGACGAACTCCGGCCGGTTCGAGGACATGATCGCCACCCGGTCGCCGGGCCGGACCCCGCGGCGATCCAGCGTGGTGGTCATGGCACCGGTCATCGCATCGAGTTCGGCGCGCGTGTATTCGCGGTCCTCGAATGCGAGCGCGGCGGGGGCACTCACGAGCTGCAACCCCTCTCCTCACGGCACGTTGAGAAGATACTATCATTTATGGAGAATGGTATTCTCGCTAGATCAGAACGAATCTGCACAGGGAGTCCGATGACGGCAGAACCGATGCCCGTGGGTGAGACCGGCGGCAAGGTGACGATCGTGTTCGACCGCGAGCAGGCGTCCGTGCCGCGCAGGCAGGGTGAGACGCTGCTGGAGAGCGCGCGTCGCGCCGGGATGACGCCGCCGTTCTCCTGCGAGGCCGGCAACTGCGGCACCTGCATGGCCAAGCTCCTCGAAGGCACCGCGACGATGCGCGTCAACGACGCGCTCGACGACGACGAGGTCGACGACGGATATGTGCTCACCTGCCAGGCGGTTCCGGACTGTGACAGCGTGACGGTCTCTTACGACGAGGACTGAGCCGCGAACTCGTCGAACGCCGGCGGCGGCCGGTATTCGGGCGCATAGCCCGCGACGTGGATCGGGCTGCCCACCAATCGGAAGTCGCCCGCCGTGACGAGCGCCTCCGGGGTGACGGCGAGCGCTTCGGGCAGCGTCCGCACGGCGGCGACCGGTATGCCGAGCGGCTTGAGCCTGGCCTCCCAGCCGAGGGCGGTATCGGTGGCCAGCGCGGCCGCCACCACGTTCAGCACCTCCTCGCGCCGCGCGGCCCGCTCGGCCATGGTGGCGAACCCGTCGATACCGGCCTCGCCCGCGAACGCCTTCCAGAACCCGTCGTGGGTGACGAACAGGGCAAGATAGCCGTCCGAGGTCGGAAACAGCTGGGCGGGCACATAATAGGAATGGGCACCGTAGGGATGGCGGCGCGGCTCGGCCCCGTCGTTGAGGTAGGCCGCGGCCCGGTAGTTCAACTGCGACAGCATGACGTCACGCAGCGAAACGTCGACCTGCCCGCCGCGACCGGACACGATCATCGCGAGCAGTCCCAGTGCTGCGGTGAGCCCCGTGGAGTTGTCAACCGACGAATATCCCGGCAAGGTGGGCGGGCCGTCCGGGTCACCGGTCATCGCCGCAACCCCGGTGGCCGCCTGGATCACATAGTCGAACGCCGGGTCGTCGCCGCCGTCCAGCCCGAAACCGGTCATCGCGACGCACACGATCTTCTCGTTGTGGCCGCGCAGGGCGTCGTAGGTCAAGCCGAACCGCCGGATCACCGACGGCTTCATATTGACCAGCAGGGCATGCGAATCCGCCACCAGCTCACCCAGTCTGGCCTGCCCGGCCGGCGAGGCCAGGTCCAGACACAGGCTGTGTTTCCCCCGGTTGAGGCTGGCGAAATAGCTGTCGCTGACCTGCCGCGAGATCTCCCCGCCGGGTGGCTCGACCTTGATCACCTCGGCACCGAGATCGGCCAGCATCATGGTCGCGTATGGTCCGGCCAGCATGACGCCGACCTCGATGACACGGATGCCTGCTAGTGGCGCGCTCATCGGTATCCTCGGCTCTTCGCGCGAGCGCTCATCGCACCGCCTTGGCGAGTTCGGCGATCACCTCGCGGGTCCGGTACTTCGACGCGATCAGCTCGTCGCGGTTGTCACCGATCGGCAGCAGCCGAACCGACAGGTCTGTCACGCCGGCGTCGGCGAACCGCTTGAACCGCGCCAGGATCTGCTCCTCATCGCCCGCCGCACACAGGTCGCCCACATCGCGGGCATCGCCACGGTCCAGCAACCGCTGGTAGTTGGGCGAGGTCTCGGCCTCGGCCAGGATCCGGTTGGCCCGGTCCTTGGCGGCATCGACCTCGCCATTGGCGCACAGACACACCGGGATTCCGGCCACGATGCGCGGTGCGGGACGGCCCGCATCCGCGGCCGCCTTGGTGATCTTCGGGGCGATGTGCTCGCCGATCGCCTTCTCGTCGGCCATCCACAGCACGGTGCCGTCGGCGTGCTCACCGGCGATCTGCAGCATCACCGGGCCCAGCGCGGCCACCAGCACCGGCACCGGCGTCGCGGCACCCAGGGCGGTCGGATTGTGCACGGTGAACGTGTCGTTCTCGACATCGACCGGTCCGGGACCGGCCAGCGCGGCACCCAACACCTGCAGGTAGTCCCGGGTGTAGGCGGCGGGCTTGTGGTACGGCAGCCCGAGCATGTCCCGGATGATCCAGTGGTGCGACGGCCCGACCCCAAGGGCCAGCCGCCCACCGGCGACCGCATGCGTCGACAATGCCTGACGCGCCAATGCGATCGGATGCTGGGCCTGCAGCGGTACCACGGCCGTGCCCAACTCGATGGTCGAGGTGTGCGCGGCCATCAGCGTCACCATGGTGAGCGCATCGAAGTCATCGGGCACCTGCGGCATCCACGCGCTGTCCAGTCCGGCCGCCTCGGCCCACTGGATATCCGCCGCGAGTTTGTCGACCTTGCGGGCCATATCGCCGCGTTCGGCCCCGATCATCACGCCCAATCTCATGAACAGCCCGCTTTCTCGGTCAATGCCCGCACGTCGGACACCAGGGTGTCCAGGGCCGTGCCGGTCGGGAACACCGCCGCCGCACCGGCGTCGAGCAGCTTCTGCACATCGCTCTGCGGGATGGTGCCACCGACGACGACGGCGATGTCGCCCGCCTCCGCGGCCCGCAACGCCTCGACGGTGCGGGCGGTCAGCGCGACGTGCGCACCGGACAGGATTGAAAGGCCAACCAGCGCAACGTCTTCCTGAAGAGCGATGGACACGATGTCCTCGATGCGCTGGCGGATTCCGGTATAGATCACCTCGAAGCCCGCATCGCGCAGGGTGCGCGCGACGATCTTGGCACCGCGGTCGTGGCCGTCGAGGCCGGGTTTGGCGACAAGCACTCGAGTGGCCACTAGAACACCACCGGCTGCTGGAACTCGCCCCACACCGATTTCAGCGTCGACACCATCTCCCCCACCGTGCAATAAGCGTTGGCACAGTCGATCAGCCTGTGCATCAGATTCTCGTCCCCCTCGGCGGCCCTGGACAGCGCGGCGAGCGTGTCCTTCACGGCGCCGCCGTCACGCTCGGCCTTGACCTTCGCCAGCCGCTTGAGCTGCAGGTCGCGCCCCTCGGGGTCGAGCTCGTAGGTGGCGATCTCCGGTGCCGGTTCGTCGACGACGAACTTGTTCACCCCGACCACGGGCCGCTCCCCCGTTTCGACCTCTCGATGGATCTTGAACGCCTCGTCGGCGATCAGGCCCTGCAGATAACCGTCCTCGATACAGCGGACCATGCCGCCGTGCTCCTCAAGGTCGTGCATGATCTCGATGATCTTGGCCTCGGTGGCGTCGGTGAGGGCCTCGACGAAGTAGGACCCGCCGAGCGGGTCGGCCACCCTGGTGACGCCGGTCTCGTGGGCCAGGATCTGCTGGGTGCGCAGCGCCAGCGTCGCCGATTCCTCGCTGGGCAGCGCGAACGGCTCGTCCCAGGCCGCGGTGAACATCGACTGGACGCCACCGAGGACCGCCGCCATCGCCTCATAGGCGACCCGGACCAGGTTGTTCTGCGCCTGCGGGGCGTACAGCGACGCGCCGCCGGCCACACTGCCGAAACGGAACATCGACGCCTTGTCGGTCGTCGCACCGTAGCGTTCCCGCACGAGGGTGGCCCAGCGCCGGCGCCCGGCCCGGTACTTGGCGATCTCCTCGAAGAAGTCGCCGTGGGTGTAGAAGAAGAACGAGATCTGTGGTGCGAACTTGTCGATGCTCATCCGGCCGCGTTCGACGACGGTGTCGCAGTAGGTCACGCCGTCGGCGAGGGTGAACGCCATCTCCTGCACGGCGTTGGCGCCTGCGTCGCGGAAGTGCGCGCCTGCCACCGAGATCGCGTTGAACCGCGGCACCTCGGCCGCGCAGAATTCGATGGTGTCGGCGATCAGCCGCAACGACGGCTCCGGCGGCCAGATCCAGGTGCCGCGCGACGCGTACTCCTTGAGGATGTCGTTCTGGATGGTGCCGGTCAGCTTCTCGCGCGGGACGCCCTTCTTCTCGGCGGCGGCGACATAGAAGGCCAGCAGGATCGCGGCGGTGCCGTTGATGGTGAAACTGGTGCTGATCGCCTCCAGCGGGATGCCGTCGAACAGGATCTCGGCGTCGGCCAGGGTGTCCACGGCGACCCCCACGCGGCCGACCTCTTCCCCGTACTCGTCGTCGTCGGAGTCGTATCCGCACTGGGTGGGCAGGTCAAGGGCGACCGACAACCCGGTCCCGCCCTGGTCGAGCAGGTACCGGTAGCGACGGTTGGATTCCTCGGCGGTCCCGAAACCCGAGTACTGGCGCAGCGTCCAGGTCTTCCCGCGATAGCCGGACGCGAAGTTGCCGCGCGTGAAGGGGTAGGTGCCGGGCGGCGGGGGTTCGGCGGCCCGATCACCCGGTCCGTACACGGGCTCGACCGGGATCCCGGACGGGGTCGTTACCGGGGGGACAACTGACTCGCTCATCACTCGATAACGTACTTGCCAAAAATGAGAATGCCAATACCGCAGGGCGGAAACACGCGGGGCAGACCGGTCGGGACCCGCGCGCACCGCGCATCGAGGCGGCCTCGGGGCGCCGCCTCGACAGCAGATCGGCCGGTGCCCGCCGGTCCCGAACCGCTATGATTACGAGACTTGCTAAAAATGAGAACGTCAATATCATGCAGTTACCGGCGCTGAGGCGGGTCTGCGGACGCCGCGCCTGACGAGGAGGCCCATGTCCAGCCAGCAGGAGTCATTCACCGATCGCACGCTGGTCGTATCGGGTGGCAGCCGGGGCATCGGCCTGGCGATCGCACTCGGCGCGGCCCGTCGCGGCGCGAATGTGGTGCTGCTGGCCAAGACCGCCGAACCGCACCCCAAACTGCCCGGCACCGTGCACACCGCCGTCGCCGACGTCGAGGCCGCGGGCGGCAAGGCCGCCGCGGTGGTCGGTGACGTCCGCAAGGAGGAGGACGTCGCGCGGGCGGTGGACACCGCGGTCAACCGGTTCGGCGGCGTCGACATCGTGGTCAACAACGCCAGCGCCATCTCCACCGAATCCACCGAGACGCTGTCGGCCAAGAAGTTCGACCTGATGATGGACATCAACGTCCGCGGCACGTTCCTGCTCACCAAGGCGGCGCTGCCGCACCTGCGCACATCGGCCAACCCGCAGGTTCTGACCCTCGCTCCGCCGCTCAACATGAACCCGTACTGGCTGGGCGCCCACCCCTCCTACACGCTGTCCAAATACGGCATGACGCTGCTGTCGCTGGGCTGGGCCGCCGAATACGCCGATACCGGAATCGGATTCAGCTGTCTGTGGCCCGAGACCTATATCGCCACTGCGGCGGTGACAAACCTCTCCGACGGCGACAAGATGGCCTCGCAGTCCCGTAGCCCCGAGATCATGGCGGATGCCGCGGTCGAGATCCTGTCCCGCCCGGCCGCCGAGGTCACCGGCAAGACCTTCGTGGACTCCGAAGTGCTCGCCGCGTCCGGCGTAACCGATCTGTCCCGCTACGGTGGCGGGGACAATCCGATCATCGACATCTTCATCGATGCACCGGGACGGGGCGTATGAGTATCTCGCTACTGCTCGAGATGGCGGTTTCGGCCGGGGCCGACCGCACCGCGGTGGTGTCCGAGGATCTTCGCCTGACCACCGAGGAACTGAGCACTCTGGCCGACGGCGGCGCCGGGGTCATCGCGGCCACCGGCGCCGCGCACGTGGCCTATGTCGGCACCGGGGGCGCGCTGCTTCCGCTGTTGTTGTTCGCCTCGGCCAGGGCCGGGGTGCCGTTCACACCGCTGAACTACCGGCTCGGCGCCGACGGGCTGCGCGAACTCATCGACCGGCTACCCGAACCGCTCGTGGTGGCCGACGCCGACTACGCCGACGTGGTGGCCGGCGCGGGCAGACAGGTCGTCGACTCCGGTGAGTTCCTGACCGCGGCGGGTTCGACCGAGGCGGTCTCGGAATTCGCCGACCCCGACGCCGTCGCGGTGGTGCTGTTCACCTCGGGCACCACGTCACGCCCCAAGGCCGTCGAACTGACCCACAACAACCTGACCAGCTACATCACCGGAACCGTCGAATTCGCTTCGGCCGCAGCCGAAGACGCGACGTTGATCTGCGTGCCGCCGTATCACATCGCCGGGGTGAGCGCGGCCATGTCGAATCTGTACGCGGGCCGGAAGATGGTGTATCTGCGCAACTTCGATGCCACCAGATGGGTCGAGCTGGTCCGCACCGAGGCGGTGACCTCGGCGACCGTGGTGCCGACCATGCTCGCCCGCATCGTCACCGCGCTGGAGACCACCGGGGCCGAGCTGCCGACCCTGCGCAGCCTGGCCTACGGCGGCTCCAAGGTGGCGTTGCCGCTGGTGCGCCAGGCGTTGCAACTGCTGCCCGGCGTGGGTTTCGTCAACGCCTACGGGCTTACCGAAACCAGTTCCACCATCGCGGTTCTCGGGCCCGACGACCACCGCGCGGCCCTGGCCGCCACCGACGCCGCCGGGGCAAGGCGACTCGGATCGGTCGGCCAGGTGGTGCCCGGCATCGAGGTGCAGATCCGCGCCGACGACGGCACGGTGCTGCCGCCCGGTGCGACCGGTGAGCTGTTCGTGCGCGGTGAACAGGTCTCGGGTCGCTACACCGACATCGGGTCGGTGCTCGACGCCGACGGCTGGTTCCCCACCAAAGACGTCGCGATGCTGGACGACGAGGGTTATCTGTTCATCGGCGGCCGCTCCGATGACACCATCATCCGCGGCGGGGAGAACATCGCGCCCGCCGAGATCGAAGACGTCCTGGTCGAGCACCCCGACGTCCGCGAGGTCGCCGTGGTCGGCCCCGAGGACCCTCAGTGGGGACAGATCATCGTGGCGGTCGTGGTGCCCGCCGCCGGAGTCTCGCCCGATCCGGACGATCTGCGCGCCCACGTGCGCGGGCAGCTGCGCGGATCCCGTACACCCGATCGGGTGGTGTTCCGCGACGAACTGCCCACCAACGCGACCGGCAAGGTGCTGCGCCGCCAACTCGTCGACGAACTTCAGCCCCTCTCTAAGGAGTCAGCGTGATCAAGAACGGCACCCGGCTGCAGAGCCAGGTATGTGACACCCAGGTGATCGTCGTGCGCAGCGCCGAGAGCCTCGACGATCTGCGCGCCGGCGGCGCGCCCATGGTCGCGCTGGATGCCCAAAAGGATTCGGCCGCAACGCTGGACCCCGCGTTTTCCGAGGGCACCCTGATGGGCAAACGTTACGTCGACGAGGACGGCGCCGAGGTGCTGGTGACCAAGGCCGGCGCGGGCACCCTGTCGATCGGTACCACCGCATTGAGCCTCAAAGAGGCCAAACCGCTACCCGCCAGCGACTGATCCCTTCGGCCGAGCAGACGCAAAACTGCCCACTTCCGCGTGAAAACAGGCAGCTTTGTGTCTGCTCGCGCATGGACTCTCACCGCTCCGATGCCGAGCTCTCAGCCCACTCGTGCGCGGTGTCCCGATCCGTTTGTCGTTCCGGCGGTTTCGACAAATCGACCGAGTTGCCCACGGCCGCGAAGCAACCGATGGCGCTCACCACACCCAACACCATCAGCAACAGGGCCGCAGGCCAGGAAGCCTGGGTCTGTGAGACCAGGAACGTGGCGACCAGGGGCGTGAATCCGCCCAGAAGACTGGCGCCCTGGTAGCACAGCGAGATGCCGGTGTAACGCAAGTGGGCCGGGAACTGGGCGGCCAGGAGCGCGGGAAGCATCGCCCAGAGACCGGTCTGGAACATGGTGGCAACACCCTGCCCAAACCAGATCGCCACGGGTATCTCGGTATTGAGCAGCCCGAAGAGCGGAAACGCCCATGCGGCAACGAGTGCCGCCCCGATGCCGGCGAGGAAGCGAGGTCTGCGCGTCGCGGCCCAGAGGCCGACCGCGATGATCAGACACCCCTGGATCGTGGAGGTGACGATCTGTCCGATCAACCCGATACTGCGGTCCAGACCGAGTTCGTCGACGGCGTAGGAGACGATGAAGGTGTTGACGAGGAAGTATCCACCGCTGGTGAGCATGGCCGCGCTCAGCCCGATAAGCAGTGGCTTCTTGCATGTTCTGAAAAGTTCGGCGATGGGGACGGTCACCTGTTTGCGGTCCCGCCTGACCTTGACGAAGTCGGGGGTTTCGTCGACGCCGGCCCGGATCAGCAGGCCGACCAGGACCAACGCGGCCGACATGAGGAACGGTATCCGCCAGCCGTACGAGTTGAACGCGTCGTCCGGCATCAATCCCATCAGGAGGACCATGGCGGTGGACAACAGCAGGCCCGCGGGTGAACCCAGTTGAGGGATCGCTCCGTAGAACGCCGCTCTGCCCCTGGGCGCGTGTTCAACCGATACCAGCGAGGCACCGCCCCATTCACCGCCGAGTGCGAAGCCCTGCACACATCGCAAGAACACCAGGGCAATTGGCGCCGCCACCCCGGCCGTCGCAAAGGTCGGCAACAGACCGATCAGCGTGGTCGCACCGCCCATCATCAACAGGGTGATGACCAGCACTCGTTTGCGGCCGAGTTTGTCCCCATAGTGGCCGAAGACGATCGCCCCCAGTGGCCGTAGCAGAAACCCCGCGGCGAACGTCGCAAAGGCTGCCAGTGTGCCCGCCACCGGGTTATCGGAGGGAAAGAACAGCTTGCCCAGGACCAGCGCCGCCGCCGTTCCGTACAGATAGAAGTCGTAGTACTCGATCGCCTGCCCGGAAAACGCGCCAAGGGCCGCACGCTTGTGCTGCGGGCGCACCTGCACCGAATCCCCGCCGGCGCTAGCCATTTATCACGCCGCCGTTCTTGTCGACGATGCTGCCGGCCTTCGCCGCGCGGTGCGCTGCCAATCCGTCCAGGAACTCGACGATGACCCGACCGGCCAAACTGCCGGTCAGGCCGAGTGGATCGTGGGGCGGGCTGACCGTGTTGAGGTCGAACGAGACGACATTCAGCCGATCGAACTGATGCAACAGTTCGAAGCCTTCCCTGGCCGAGGCGCCCCCCCATTCCGGCATCGCCACCCCCGGTGCCGCCGAGGGATCGAAGAAGTCCATATCCCAGCAGATGTACACCGGAAGGTCGCCGATCTCGGCGATCAGTCGCTCGCCCAATGCTTTCGGACCTTCACCGATGAACTCCTCCATGGGCAGGACCCGGTGGCCCACACCGGAGATATTCGTCCGGGTTCCGGTGATCGCGGACAGCGTGCCTCGGGTACCGATGTGGTAGGTGCGTTCCGGATCGATCAGCCCCTCTTCGGCCGCCCGGAGGAATGTCGTGGTCGTCGTATAGCGGCCGGCACCAGGAACATCCGAGGTATCTGTGTGCGCATCGCAGTGAATCACCGCGAGTGTGCCGAATTCGGCATGTGCGGCACGCAGCTGAGGCAACGTGACCGAGCCGTCTCCACCGAGAGTCACCGGCACCGTTCCGGCTCGATAGATCGTCGAGGTCGCTTCCTGAATCCGGTCGAACGCGTCCTCAAGGCGACTCGGCGTCAACGAGAGGTTGCCCAGGTCGATGACGTTGAGATCGCGCAGGAAATCACGATCCGAGTGGAAGAGGAACTGACGATCCGGCAGATGTGAACGCCGGATGTGGTCGGGCCCCTGACGGCACCCGATTCGAAAGCTGTTGGTACCGGTATCGAACGGGAGTCCGAGAAGAACTGCGCCGGTCGGACCTGACGTGCTGCGGGGCACGCCGGCGAACGTGCCGAGCTCGAACCGGCTGGAGTTGATGTGGTCGAACGCGCTTGTCATGGAGTGTGAATACCCTTGGCTCGGACGATGGCGCGGTAACAACTGACCGTGCCTTTCGCGGTAGTGCTGGCATCAGCAAGGCGGTTGACCTAAGCTGACCTTGGTCACTTGGTCATACCAAGTGACCAAGATAACAGGTAGTTAATCACTGGCTCAGGTCCGGCGCAAGGAGATCGAGCGATTTTCGCCGATGCCGACCGCGATCCCTGGCCAGATCGGAACCCTCTGAGAGGTCGGTATGTCAGCTGGCCAGATCGCCTTGCTGGCGGTCGCGGGCGTCGTGGCCGGTGCCGTCAACACAGCTGCGGGCGGTGGCACGCTGATTTCGTTCCCCGCGTTACTCGCGCTCGGCGTTTCGCCCATCACCGCCAACATCACATCCGCAATCGGACTGGTGCCGGGCTATGCGGGCGGCGCCTACGCCTACCGACGGGAGTTGCACGGCCAGCGCCGACGATTCGTCGGGTTGTTCGCCGTGAGTGTTCTCGGTGGCGCCGTCGGGGCCCTGCTGCTCCTGGTCACCCCGGGGACCGCGTTCAAGCATGCCGTGCCCTATCTGGTGATCGTCTCCTGCCTCTTGTTGTTGGCGCAGCCCCGGCTCGCCGCGTGGGTGAAGAACCATAGGCGACAGGATGCGATGGCGGCTCGCGGCGAGGTGTCGCACTTCGCGGTCCAGTCAGGTGGCCTACTCGCCAGCGTGTACGGGTCCTACTTCGGTGCGGGCCTCGGCGTGCTGCTCCTCGCGGTTCTCGGCATCTTCATCTCCGACGACATGCAGCGGTTGAATGCACTGAAGGCCCTGCTGTCCCTGGTCATCGTGACCGCGGGCGCCACCGTCTACATCGGCCTCGGCCAGGTGAGTCCGGCTCAGGTGGCGATCTTGTGTGCGGGCTCGTGCGTCGGCGGATTCCTCGGCGGTTTCCTGGCCCGGAGGCTGAGCCCCGAACTGCTCCGGCGGGCCGTCTGCGTCCTGGGGTTCACAGTGGCCGCAGTTATGCTTGCGCAGGGGTAATCGACCAACTGGGCTGGCTGTGCTGACAGGCAGTGGCAGGGAGGAACCGAGTGACGATCGATTGGTCGGGTGCCGGCCTCAACGCATCGATGGTGAGTACCGAGGTTGCCACCTACCTCGAAAAGCTCATCGCCACCGGCGAGGTCCGGCCAGGTCAAAAGCTTCCCCCGGAGCGGGAAATCGCCGAGAAACTGGGCGTATCCCGCACCAGCGTCCGCCACGCGATGGTGCAGCTTCAGATGAAAGGCCTGGCAGACCGCAAGCCCGGCCGAGGGACCGTGGTTCTCGAACCTAATTCACAGGTCGGAGCGCTACTCGGAGCGTTGAACCAGGCCGATCGCGAAATGCTCCACATCGTCGATCTCAGACACGTCGTCGAACCGTCGATCGCTGCCCGGGCGGCCGAACGGGCGACGGCAGCAGACCTTGTCGGGATGCGCCAGATTCTCGGTGCCTCAAGCGGCGACCTGACCCCCGACGAGTCACTTCGGCTCGACGAGGAGTTCCATCAAGCCGTCGCCCGAGCGACCCAGAACCCACTCCTGGTCGCACTAGTCGAGCAGATGAAGCACTGGATCAGCGCGTCACGACACGGATCCCACGCGACCCGTGACGGTCGCGAAGCATCAATCGCCGGACACCAGAGGATCCTTGCCGCGATACAAGGTGGCGATCCGGCGCAGGCGTTCATGGCGATGGACGAACACATTCAAGACGTCGGCCAGATCGTCGAAGACAAACAACTGTCGACTTGAGCCGGAGTCTGCCACCGCCCGCCCGTGCGGACCGCTAGGCGCAGAGATCGGCCAGCGCCTGCGCGGTCTGCAGGTCCTCGTACGCCGCGGAATACCGCTGGGCCAGCGCCAGGGCGATGTCGGGACGCTGCCACAGCTCCCCCGCGCTCGCGGTGGCCAGCCAGGTGGTCAGCCCATGCGCGACCGAGGCCCGGTAGCGCAGCCAGACCTCGTCGAGCGAAGGCAGTTCATCCGCCGGTAGCTCCAGCGCGTCCCGGTACTCCTCGAGCAGCGGGCGCTCGGCCGACCGGCGATCCGTCGTCGTCAGCGCGCCCTGCAGGAAGTACCCGAGATCCAGGGCGAAGTTGCCGTGCCGGGCCACCTGCCAATCCAGGAAGCCGACACCGCCGTCGCCGAGCACGTAGGTATTGCCGATGTGCGGATCGCCGTGGAGCAGCGTCCGCGCGGTACCGGGCGCGGTCAGAGTGCCGATGAACGGCTTCCAGATGCCCTCCACCAGATGGTCGATGGTCAGCGCATGCACCGAGGCCGGCGCGTCGTCACCGAGGCGCTCGAGCGCCGCGGGCAACGGCGCCCACTGCATGCCGTCCCACGGGACGAAGGGCTCCAGCCATTCCAGGCCGGGGCGGTGCACGCGCTCACCCCAGAACGCGCCGTGCATCCGGGCCAGGCCGCGCACACCGTTGGCGGCCTGCTCCACGGTCAGCGGCCGGGTGGCGTCGCGCGGGTCGGCGGCTCGGGCGGTGAGGTCCTCCATCACGAGCATGAAGTCCTCGTCGGCCTCGTCGATCGGCGCGGCGTAGACCGCCGGATGTTCCAGTGGCAGAGCAACCTTGGAGTTGAACAGCCTCGGCTCGTGCAGCAGGCCGCTGGTGTACCTGATCATGTCCTTGTGCCCGGGGTCGACCGCCTTGGCGAACACCGTGTTCGGCCCCGAGCCCGACGAATACGTGATCGACAGGCGGGCACGACGGTTCGTGCCGTCGTCGCGCATATCGATGGTGACCCGGTCCACGACCGCGCCCGGGTGATGGCCGGCCAGCGCCGCCGTCATCCACTCGGGGGTGACCTGGGTCCAGTCCTTGGGGACCGTGAGCGCGGCGATCACCTCACGAACGCCGGCATCGAATCCCAGCCGCGCACCGTCGAAGTGGGCGACAGTGCGGCGTTGTCCAGGTCGACCTCCCACTCCGGGAAGCGTTTAAGGATCTCTTCCAGGGCGATCCGGCCCTCTAGGCGGGCCAGCGCCGACCCGAGGCAGTAGTGCGTGCCGACGCTGAACGCGAGATGTTGACGCTGCTCGCGGTGGATGTCGAAAACCCCACCGTCCGGCGGAAACTGGCGGCTGTCGCGGACCGCGGCGCCGATCAGCATCATCATGACGCTGCCCTCGGGCACGGTCCGACCGTAGAACTCGACGTCGCGGGTGACGTAGCGGGCGACGTGCGGGGCGGGCGGCTCGAACCTCAGCAGCTCCTCGATGGCCTGCGGGATGAGCCCCGGGTTCTCGACGAGCTGACGGCGCTGGTCCGGGTTCTCGGCCAGAACCTTTGCCGCCCAGCCGATCAGCCGGGTGGTGGTCTCGTTGCCAGCGCCCGCCACCACGTTGATGTAGATCAGCAGCTCCTCGCGGGTGAGCTTGCGGGTGACACCGTGCTCATCGGTGAACTCGACGTTGAGCAACTCGGTCATGATGTCGTCGGACGGGTTGTCCTTACGCCAGTCGATGTAGGCCTCGAAGATCGAGCCGTCCACCAGGCCCTGCTCGGCCGCCTTCATCGGCTTGCCCGCCTCGGTGCGCATCTGGTCGTTGCCGTGATCGCGGATCTTCTCCTGATCGTCCTCGGGGATTCCCAGCAGCGCACTGATCACCCGCATCGGCATGACGGCACCGAAATCCTTGATGAAGTCGAACTTTCCGGTGCCGACAACCGGATCGAGGCTCTGAGCGCAGAACTCCCGGATCTTGGGTTCGAGCGCGTTGATCTTGCGCGGCGTGAACATCCGGGCCAGCAGCTTGCGGTGGATGTCGTGGATCGGCGGGTCCTCGAAGATCAGCGCGCCCGACGGGATGTCGATATTGGCCTTGATCAGCTCGATGATCGCCCCGCGCGCCGAGCTGAAGGTCTCGTGGTCGACCAGGCCCTTGTTGACGTCGGCGAACCGGCTCAGCGCGTAGAAGTCGTGCTGCTCGTTGTAGTACAACGGCGCTTCTTCGCGCAGCCGCGCGAACGTCGGGTAGGGATCGGCGTTGATCTCGACGTCGTAGGGGTCGAAGTACACGTCACTGGTGGTGCTCACGCTCACGGCGATCTGCCTCTCTGAGGGCTGCTGAGAGTTACTTACCCGCGTAAGCTACCGCCCCGACCGGCGCCGGACAAGGCCGAAACGGGTTACGATTTCTCGTTCACATGTAATGCTCAGGTCGAGTCGCGCACGATCAGCCCGGCGGGATCGCCGCCGTCGGCGTCGGCGACCGTGGGATATCCGAGTTCGGCCATCATGGCCGGTACCGCGGCATCGACGATGGTCTTGGCGTCGAACGCCACCGAGGTCAGCGGCGGGGAACTCACCGCGCCCAGCGGTATCGCGTCGACACCCATCACCGCGAGGTCGGCAGGACAGCGCAGACCGGCGCGGCGGATCCCGTGCAGCACCACGAGCGCGGTCTCGTCGCTCTGCGCGCACACGGCCGTGGCACCCGCCGACACCCACGTCGACACCGCATCGGTCGCGTCGGAGCCGTCGACGGCCACACTCCCGACCTCGATCTCGGGCAGTCCGTGCTCAGCGGCCGCCACCCGCAGGCCCGCCAGCCAGTAGTCACCGAGTGGCCGCAGCACCTGGGTGCCCGAGTAGGCGAACGCCAACCGGGTGTGTCCACGCGATATCAGGTGCTGCACGCGCATCGCCCCGACCGTCAGATGCAGCGATCCGAGCGCACGCAACTTCTCGCTGCCCAGGTAGATCTGCGGGATCCGGGCCGCCTCGACGGCCGCGGCGGCGGCGCCGGTGAGTGGGAACACGCCGGAAACGGCGACCGGATTGAGGTTGGCGACCGCGTCGACGATGTTCTGGCCGTCGTCGGTCTCCAACTGCATCGACAGCACGATGCCGTGCCGGCCCAGCGCGGTGGTGAGCCGGCTTCCGACTTCCAGCGGCAGCTCGCCGAGATCGGTCCGCGGCACGACGTAGAGCACCACGCCGCTGCCGCCCACCGCGAGATTGCGGGCCGCCAGATTGGGCCGATAGCCCAACCGCGCCGCCGCATTTCGCACGGCGGTCTTCGTCTGCTCCGAGATGCGTTGTTCCTCAACATTGTTGAGGACATAACTGACGGTGGCGGTCGAGACATTGGCCAGCCTGGCGACGTCCGCCTTGGTCGGGCGCAGCCCGGCCCTCTGCGCGTCCGTCCTCTTGGTGCTCACGGTGCCATCGTGGCACGTCGGCCGCGGGTCTGGTCGGCCGTACCGGTGGGCAGCGGGCGCGCGGCGGTTTCGACCAGGGTCCAGACGGTGCCGACCGACACGACGGCCGCGGCGATCAGATACAACGCGGGCGCGAGCGGGTTGCCGGTCGCGGCCGTCAGCCAGGTGACCACATACGGTGTGGTACCGCCGAATCCCGCGACCGCGATGTTGTAGCCGATCGAGAATCCGCTGTAGCGGACCCGGGTGGCGAACAGTTCCACCCCTGCGGTCACCGCGACCGCCACGTATACCGACTCGATCGCCGCGAGCAGGCAGTGCGCGACGATCGCCGCGGCGACCGACCCCGAATTCATCAGTGCGAACAGCGGATACGCCAGGACCGCGAATGCGACCGACCCGGCCAGCAGCAGCGGTTTACGTCCGACTCGGTCCGAGAGTGCCGCCAGCGGCAGGATGAGGATCAGCGCGGTCAGGCTGGCCAGGGTGATCGACACGAACGACGCGGTCCTGCCGAACTGCAGGGTCTTGATGAGGTACGTGGGCACGAAGGTGAAGACGACGTAGTAACCGACGTTGAACAGCACGAACATCCCGATGACCTGCAGAATGGGTCTGCGCGAGGTCCGGACGGCCTCGCGCAGCGGCGATTTGGCCACCCGGTCGGATTCGTCGAGTGCGGTGAACTCCGGCGTGTCGTCGAGCCGCAGCCGGAGGTAGAGCCCGACCAGCCCGAGCGGCGCGGCCACCAGGAACGGGATGCGCCAACCGTAGGCGTCCATCGCCTCGGGCGGCAGCAGCGCGGCCAGCAGGGTGACGGTGATCGATCCGAGCAGGAACCCGAGCACACCCGACCAGGCGATGAACGTGACGGTGAGACCTCGTCGACGCCGGGTCGCGTACTCGGCGAGATATACCGCGCCGCCGCCATATTCACCGCCCGCCGAGAATCCCTGCAGGCAGCGCAGCACGAGCAGCAGCAGCGGAGCGGCGACGCCGAGCGTGGCGTAGCCAGGTAGCAGGCCGATGCCGAGCGTGGCCGCCGACATCAGCAGGATCACCACCGCCAGCACTCGCTGACGGCCCAGCCGGTCCCCCAGCGGGCCGAACACGAACCCACCGAGCGGTCGCATGAAGAAGGCCGCGGCGAAGATCGCGAAGGTGTTGAGCAGCGCGGCGGTCTCGTTGCCTGCCGGGAAGAAGTTGGCGGCGATATAGGTGGCCAGAAAGCCGTAGATGGCGAAGTCGAACCATTCCACCGCGTTGCCGATGGATGCGCCGACCACGGCCTTGCGGACGGCCGAATTGGGGGTAACGGTCACAGAAAACTCGCCTCTCGGATTCCGAGAGGCGAGTTTAGCTGCTTGGTTATGCGCGTAAGCGGATTATCGGCCGTCCGGTCAGACTGTCGTGAGCGATTCCGCCGTGAGCAGGGCCGCCGCGACGCCCGAGACGATCGACGCCAGCCGGATGGCCTCGAAGATCGTCGTGCGCGACACCTCGGCATCGCGCAGCACGGTCTCGTGCGCCGACAGGCAGTGGCCGCAGCCGTTGATCGCCGACACCGCCAGCGACCACAGCTCGAAATCCGCCTTGGGCACACCCGGATTGGCGATGATGTTCATCCGCAGCCCGGCCCGCAGGTCGTCGTAGCGACCGTCCAGCTGACCCTTGGTGCGGTAGAACACGTTGTTCATCCCCATGATCGAGGCGGCGCCGAGGGCGGCGTGGTAGGCCTCCTCGCTGAGGATGCCGAGGGCGTCCTCGGTGATCTCGGCCAGCAACCGCTGCGACTTGGTCGCGACGGCGGTCGCCACCAGGGCACCCCACAGCTGCTGCTCGGTGAGCTCGGTGGTGTTGACGATGCTGCCGAGGTTGAGCTTGAGATCCTTGGCGTGGTCGGGCAGCGCCGACTTGATGTTGTCGATACTCATGCGCGATCAGACCGCCTCGGCGAGCAGCTCGCCTGCCTTGATGGTCGGATCGCCCTTGCGCCAGTTGCAGGCGCACAGTTCATCGGACTGCAGCGCGTCGAGCACCCGCAGCACCTCGTCGACGTTGCGGCCGACCGAACCGGCGGTCACCGAGACGAACTGGACCTCGTTGTTGGGATCGACGATGAAGGTCGCCCGGTCGGCAACGCCGTCGGCGTTGAGCACGCCGGTCGCCAGGGCGAGTTCCCGCTTGAGGTCCGAGGCCATCGGGAAGGGCAGCTTCTTGAGGTCCTCATGCTGGGCACGCCACTGGAAATGCACGAACTCGTTGTCGACGGACACCCCGATCACCTTGGCGTCGCGATCCTCGAAATCCTCGTTCAGCTTGCCGAACGCGGCGATCTCGGTCGGGCACACGAAGGTGAAATCCTTGGGCCAGAAGAAGACGATCCGCCACTTGCCGTCGTCGTCCTTGTCGGTCACCCGGGTGAAGTAGTCGTCGGGCTGCTTGGCGTCGACCTCGGACAGGTCGCCGCCCACGACAGCGGCGAGATCGTATTCCGGAAATTGAGCGCCTATCGACAAAAGTGCCATTTCAACATATCCCATCGTCCTAGTTTTCTGGAATGATTCCAGATTCATTCCTCCTTTGATCTTGGTGGTCAACGGGGTACCGCCGCAACCGGGTCGGGGCGTGATTGTCCGCACACGCGGTGGCCGCACGCGGCCGTGGTCACCATCCGCGCTGCCGCGCCGAAGCGCGACCGGGTAGAACTGGCATGGGTAGGCGCGTCGGAGGGCGGATCAGTTGTCGAGGCTGTGCTGGTGGGTCGGTCTGGCGTGCTGCGCGGTGCTGTTGGCCGGGTGCGGTGCGGACCCGGTAGTCCAAGGCAGGGCGACGTCGATGCTGTTCGACCCCGAGCGGGTCGGCGGCCTGGCGGTGACCGAAGGCGACAGCGGCACCCGGCCCGATGCCCCGGCGCCGGCCCGCCGCGCCGAGAACACCGACGGCGGCCAGATCGACGACCTGGTGCTGCGCGCGGTCGACGACATCGAGGACTTCTGGTCCGAGAACTACTCCGGCGGATCGCTGTTCGGCTCATTCACACCAGTCCGGCGCCTGGTGTCGTTCAACTCCGACCAATCGCCCGGGCTCGAGATCTGCGGAGCGAACACGTACGGGCTGACCAACGCGTTCTACTGCCTCAACCAGGATGTGATGGCCTGGGACCGCGGCGTGGCCATCCCCGTCGCGGCCCAGTACTTCGGCCAGATGGGCGTGGTGGGTGTGATGGCCCACGAATACGGGCACGCGGTCCAGAACCAGGCCAGGTTGGTGGCGCCGGGCACGACGCCGGTACTGGTCGCCGAACAGCAGGCCGACTGTTTCGCCGGCGTCTATCTGCGCTGGGTCGCGGCGGGCAACTCGCCCCGGTTCGAGATCAGCACCGGCGACGGGGTCAACCACGTGCTCGCGGGGCTGATCTACATCCGCGATCCGCTGATGACCCAGTTCGACGCCGCGGTGACCGGCGACGAGCACGGGTCGGCGCTCGATCGCGTGAGCGCGTTCCAGATCGGCTTCAGCGGCAACGTCGACCAGTGCGCGGCGATCGACATGGACGACATCAAGAAGCGTCGCGGGGATCTGCCCAAATTCCTGGACTCGGACTTCCTCGGCACCGCCCAGTCCGGCGACAGCGAAGTCACCACCGGTCTGCTCGACGATCTGATGACCACCCTCGGCGCGATCTACCGGCCCACGAACGCACCGGCACTGACCACCGAGCCCGCGGACTGTCCGGATGCCGGGCCGTCGCCACCGGCCTCCTACTGCCCGGCCACCAACACCATCGTCGTCGACCTGCCCGCGCTGAAAGCCTTGGGGGCCACCAAGAGCGAGAACGACCAGCAGGAACTGCTGCAGGGCGACAACTCGGCAATATCGGTGGTGACATCGCGCTACGCGCTGGCCGTGCAGCACGAGAAGGGGCTGGCGATCGATACCCCGGTGGCGGGGATGCGCACCGGCTGCCTGACCGGAGTGGCGCAGGCCAAGATGACCGAACCCGACCAACCGATCCAGCTCTCGGCCGGTGACACCGACGAGGCGATCAGCGGGTTGCTGACCAACGGTCTCGCGGCGAGCGACGTCAACGGCACGCTGCTACCCGCCGGGTTCAGCCGGATCCTGGCCTACCGGTCCGGCCTTCAGGGTGACGACGCCCAGTGCTACCAGCGTTTTCCGTGAGCGGTGAGGAGGTGCCATGACCAGTGGTCCGGAGCGGCCGTGGTGGGTGAAACCCGGTGGCGCACCGCCGCCACCACCCGCGGGCCGACCGCCGTCGCGCCGGCAACCGCCGCCCCCGGCCCGCCCCGATCCGCACCGGGGCGCCTACCGTCCGCGTCCTACCGAACCTCGTCGACCACTGCCCCCGCAGACACCGGCGCCACCTGGTGACCGCACTCCGCCCCGGCGGTCCACAAGCCGGCAGCGTCTTTATGTCATCGGAGCCGTCGTCGGCGTCGTCGCACTCGTCGCGGTCGGGCTGAGCGTCTGGAAGCTGCAGTCCTCCAGCGGTCCCCGGCTCGACATCCATCGCGCCGAGGCCGGTGTGGCCGAGATCCTGACCGACCCGATCCACGGATACGGGGCCAACGAGGTGGCCGCGGTCGCGTGCAACAACGGTAAGAACCCGGCGATCCGGGTCGGCGCGACCTTCACGTGTGCCGTGGACATCAACGGCACCGTGCGCCACGTGGCGGTCGAGATCACTGATGAGAGCGGGGTATACGCCGTGGACGGCCCGCGCTGACCCGAAATATGTGTCGTGGCTCACAGAATTCCGTGTCGAGTGACCACTGTCATGGCGGTCCGATTCCATCGGTACTTAGCACCACTACTAGTGTTTGTGCTATGGGTGGTCGGGAAGCCTTGGGCAGCACCGTTGCGGAGTCCAGCATCGAGGAGTACGTCGGCGACGACGGCACCATCGTGGTGCCCGACGGGGTCACACTGACATCGTTTCTCGACCGCAATCGCGCGGCCTTCGGTGACCGTCCGTCCTACCGGTTCCTCGACTACTCCCAGGATCCCGACGGCCGCGCCGTCGAGCTCAGCTGGAACGCCCTGTGGTCGCAGGTGTGCGCGGTCGGTGCCCGCCTCCAACAGGTCACCGAGCCACGGGATCGGGTCGCGATCCTGGCCCCGCACGGCGTCGACTACGTGTCGGCGTTCTTCGCCGCCATCCATGCGGGCAATATCGCGGTGCCGCTGTTCGCGCCGAGCCTGGCCGGTCACACCGAGCGGTTGGCCGCCGTGCTGGCCGACGCCAGGCCCACGGTCGTGCTGACGACGACCGCGGCGTCCGAGTCGGTGCGCACCTTCCTGCGGACACTGCCCGCCGGCGACCGGCCACGGATGATCGCGGTGGACGCCGTGCCCGCCACGCTGGCCGAGATGTTCACCCCGCCATCGCTGGACACCGATGACATCGCCTACCTGCAGTACACCTCGGGCTCGACCCGTACCCCGGCCGGCGTCGAGATCACCC
>NZ_JBSFPX010000066.1:0-32178 GCF_053588415.1 Mycobacterium sp. NPDC003449 | reverse complement strand
GATATCGCCGCCACGTACCCGCGCGGAGAATCCGCCGAAGGTCACCTCGACCGTGGCCCGTTCGCCCGGATTGGCGACCAGCCGGTTGGCCAGGGACACCATGGTCAGTCAGCTGACCTTCGGACGGATCCATGAGGACGCGCCCATTCACACCGTTGGGCTTCCCGAGTGTGCGGTGCGGCTTGCGTGCGATGCCGGGTACATCGCAGTCGTGCCACGGTTCGCGGCAAAGGAACAGCTGGATTCCGGCGCGCTCGTCGAACTGGCTGTCGCACTTGGCGACTGGTCACTCGACGTGCGGTTCGTACACAATCCGGGGCCGATCACTCGGCCGGGCCTCGAGACGTTGGTCGACGGACTCGACGCCATGAAGATCGCTGTCTAGACCACACCTTCTTTTCCGTAGACCATCCGTAGCACCAGCCCGACCTCCGGCCCCATGATCGTTGCGCACAGGTCGCAGTAGGCGGCGACGAAGGCGGGCCCGTGCGGCGGGCTCTCGGTGCACAGGTGGTGGGCCAGCTCGTGCAGGATCACCAGTTCCCGCAACGCCCACGTGGTGTCCCGTTCGGGTACGGCGATGACGGCGGCACCGTCGATCAGTTCGTAGTGGGCCGCCGCTGCGCCCCGGCGGGCGCGCACGGTCACCGGGGCGCCCCCGACGCGGGCCAGCACCTCGTCGACGTAGCGCTGTACCGCATCGACGGAGCCGAACCTGGCCTCGGGCGGCAGGGTGAGCTGGGTCCCGAAGAAGTCGATCGCACGCGAACTGTGTTGGGCGGCACGGTCGAACATCGTCCGCACGAACTCCTCGGCCGCGTAGACCTTGGCGCGTTGAGTGTCTCTGCCCGTCATTTCTCCAGTGCGCCGCGTCCGCCCGCCAGCTCCGGGGCGGGGCCGAGGCGGGCCCGCTTGCCCGCCCGGTCGCCGGCCCGCCTGGCGGCCGACGAATAGCCCGCCGATGCGCTGGTGGCTCGCCACGTGCCGCGCGCCTCCGACGCCTGCCGATAGAAACTCTTCAGCTCGATGTCCTTGTCCCGCAAGGCAAGAGCGGTCCCGGGGCGATCGGCCCGGTCGGCTTCCCGCTGGGCCTCCTCGCGGGCGTCCGACAGCCGCTGACCGACGCGGGCGCCGAACGCCAGCTGGAAGTTGAGCCGGGCGGTGATGGTCGGTGTCGGCCGGTGCGCGCCGGACGCGATGTAGGCCTCCGACGCCTTGACCATCTGCGGCACCAGCCCGGCGTAGAGCGCGTGGGTGGCGTCGATGTCCTCGGCGAACCCGTAGGCGTAGACGAACGTCGAATTCGACGCCACATCGCATTTCACGTCGTTGGCCAGCCCGATCACCACGAACAGCTGCACATAGGTGCGCAGCCCCTTGGTTCCGGCCGCACCGATCGTGATGGTCCGCTGCACCGGCAGCTGCGCCTTGGTGCGCTGCGCCGAATGCGCGCGGGCCAGCGCCAGGTCGATCGACGTCGCGGTGGCCAGCCGCTGCGCGGCCGCCATGAACGCCTCGGCCTCGTGCTGGTTGTCGGTGCCCTCGGCCTGACGTAACAGCGCCGCGATGCGCGCCAGCATCTTGTCGTCGGTCATGGCGCGATCCGCTCCGCTTCTCGCTCGTCAGTCATGCGCCCAACCTAGCCAGAACCCCCGACATCACTTACCGACGAAGCCGTTGAGCGCCTCGACCACCTGGGGCGACAGCGGACCGGGCTTGGTGTAGTTGGCGATGTTGTCGGTCGGGTCGTCGCGCAGGATGTGGTTGACGCCCTTGAGTTCGACCACGGTGAGCGCGGTGTGTTTGAGCGCGTCGATGAGTGGGCGTTCGGCCGCGCAGCCGGCCTGCGCATCGGAGTCCGAACAGGTCAGCAGGACCGGCATACCGGCGGGCAGGGCCGCGGCCAGTTGCAGCGGGTCGATCTTGTCGGCCTCGATGATGGCGTTGAGGTTGCCCGGGTTGACGATCGAGCTGAGCCCCTCGGGAAGTTTCGGCGGCACCGTCCCCTTGGTGCGGATCTCGTCGACGGCGCCCAGCCACGCGGTCAGCACCTCGGGGGTGGCCCCGGCCCGCACCCGGTTGGTGATGATGTCGAGATAGCGGCCCGCCAGCGGCTGCAACAACGCCAGTGAATGGACCTTCGGATCCCCGGCGCCGGCGACCGACATGCCGTGGATGGCGCCCTCGCCCACCGCATAGATCGACAGATCGTCGGTGTCGGGCTGGTCGGCGAGGAACCGCAACGCGGCGGCCGCTCCCGTCGTGTAGACGCCGCTGACCACCTCGTTGGTCTTGTGTTCGTAGGGCCCCAGCCCGGTCTTGCCGGTGCCGACCTTGTCGTAGCGCAGGCTGGCCACACCCTTGTCCGAGAGCGCCTCGGCCAGCTGCCGCATATTGCCGACCGGGCCGACGACCTTGTTGTCACCGTTGCGGTCGGTCGGCCCGCTCTCCGAGATCAGCAGCGCGGCCGGACCGGATCTGCCCTCATGGCGGTAGGTCCCGTGGATGGTCAGGCCGTCGGCGTCGAAACTGACGTCACTGTCCGACCAACCCGCGGGCTGCTGATCGGGCTGCTCATCGGCCTGGGAGCCGCAGGCCGCCACCAGGAGCACCGAAAGCAGTGCCAGGACAATCCTTCTCACAGATGCGCCTCAATCCATGCGCTGACATCGTCGAGCACCAGTTGCTTCTCCGGCTCGTTGAACACCTCGTGATACAGGCCCGGGTACACCTTCAGGTGGACATCCTCGGTCGCCACGCACTCGACCAGGAGCCTGCTGCCCTTCACCGGGATGAGCCGGTCCTTCTCCCCGTGCACCACCAGCAGCGGGGCGGCGAGCGCCGAGGCCCGTTGCGGCATCGTCTGCCCGATGCCGATCAGGGCGCGGGCGATGCCTGCGGGCAGCTTTCCCTGGTGGACCAGGGGATCGGATTTGTAGGCCGCGACGACCTCGGGATCCCGCGAGACGGCGTCGGCGTCCAGGGTCTGGACCGGCAGCCCCGGCGCGACCCTGCCCAGCACCTTGGCCACCGCCACCAACACCGGGGACAACCCGTCCTGGGCCTGCACCGCCGGCCCGGACAGCACCATCGCGGTGTACTCGTCGGGGTACTCGACGCCGTAGGTGAAGACGATGCCACCGCCCATGCTGTGTCCCAGCACGATGCGGACCAGGCCCGGATGTTCGGCCGCGGCGATACCGACCAGGGTGTGGAAGTCGCCGACGAACTCCGACATGTCCTTGAGGTACACCCGCTTGCCGCCCGACCGGCCGTGCCCGCGGTGGTCGAGGGCATAGACGATCAGGCCGGCCGCGCCGAACCGCTGTGCGACGTGGTGGTACCGGCCCGCGTGTTCGGCGTAGCCGTGAGACAGCAGGACCACCCCGCGCGGCTCGGCCTCGGGGGTCCACACGTCGTAGACGATGTGAACGCCGCCGACGCCGTCGAAGCTTCGCTCACTGCGCGTGCTGGTCACCCTCGAGAGGGTAGCGGTGTGCGGGTGGCGGAGCACCACCCGAGTTCCTCGGCGGAGTCAGTGGCGCCGATGCGTCGGTGACACGGTTCAGAGGGCCGGATCAACAATGACCGAAGTATGAACTCTCTTCGTCCGACATGCCTGGCGGCGGCACGCTCGGCTTACCGGCGGTTTGTTTGCTGGAGAACAGGGTCGGTACGGGTCCGCGAGTCCGTCGCGGAGCGAGAGTCACGCTAACCATGAACAAATGCTCAGGGTTCCTGACAGTGTTCGACCCTGCGTCACGCTGCGGTCACTGGCTTTCGTCGGCGAAAATTATTGCCGCGCGCACGAATTCGAGTGTGACCTAACAACCCCTCGCTCGCCACCGCACCGGGCCCATCAGAGTCCGCTAAACCCATAACCAACTGCGGTTATCGATGATTTATCGATCCCGCAGACCACCCGTGAGCATTTGCTCAAGGTGGCGCGGCCGAGTGATCGTCGATTTGCGCCGCCCGGTCCCGGCGCGCACGGTTGGCCGAAATCCGCGACGGCGGTCTGACCGCCGGTCGGCGGCGAGGATCTCGCGGGTCGCGCGGGCATCGAATTCCGAAACGCCTGCCGATCCGTTGCCAGATCGACATTCCGGCCGCTTCAGCAAATATGACGCCGTCGCCGATTCGCTCGATGACCGGCGCACATCGGGCGCTCGTAGATGCGGCGTGAACAAATTGGGCATAGCCTTCGTTGAAGTTGGGGTCGTTGTCGGCCACCGGAGAGTCGTAGTGAAAAGACCTTGCATGAAAGGGCTTTGATAATGTCTTCGCCATACGTCAGTGCCGCTTCTGCACCGCCGCAGCGAGAACCCTCAGCATCCGAGCGCCACCTACGCAGTCTGCGTTCGGAGACAGTGCAGGGCGCGGCGGACGGCATCGCAGAAGGATCGCAAACATCTCGTTTCATCGAGACCGTCGTGCCGCTGACCGATCATCTGCTCCGGCAAGCGTGGAATCTGTGTACCCAGAGGGTCGATGTCGAGGACCTGGTTCAGGAGACGATCCTCAAGGCCTACTTGTCCTACGGCTCCTACCGCGAGGGCTCCAACCTCAAGGCATGGCTGCACCGAATCATGGTGAACACCTGGGTGGACTCCTATCGGACCGCGCAGCGCAGGCCATCTGAGCAGCTCATCGGCGATTTGACCGAAGAGCAGCTGATCTCGGTTGGCTCGCTTCCGGCACGTGCCCGGCAGTCGGCCGAGGTAGAGGTGCTGTCCGCGCTGCCCGATGCCGCCGTACTCGCTCTCCGGGATTTGCCAGACGATCTGCGGGCGACCGTCTTCTACGCCGACGTCGAGGGCTACCGCAACACCGAGATCGCGAAGATCTTGAACATCCCGGTGGGGACGGTCGGATCGCGTCTCCATCGAGGCCGCAAGACGCTTCGCGAGATCCTGATGCAACGAGAGTGCGCGTAGACCCGGGGGTGCGAACCTCGTGAATGAACGCCTCGTCGAACAGCGCGACCTCACCGTGGCGCTCAACGAACAGATCGATTCGCTCTCGGTGACGGTGAGCAATGCCGATCAGTCGGTGAGTGTGCAGGTGGATGGGTGGGGCGCACCGACCGGGTTGTGGTTGCGCGAAAATGCATACCTGGACGGGCCCGACGCCCTGGCCGACCAGATCGTCAGGATCGCGCAGGCCGCGGCCCAACTCATCGCCGATCGACAGGCATTCCTGCTGGAGGAGTACCGGAACCGGGCTCAGCCAGTCCGGGAAGCCGAGGAATAGACAGCACCGGGCCGACCGGCGCGGAGCGCCTCACACCGGGTCAGCTCACCCGCGGAAACTTCGTGGCCACGGCACCGGCAAGCTCCAGGTAGGCGCGCACCGCGTCGGCGGACAGCATAGCGAAGTCGACGTCGGCGCCCCTGGCCAGGTGCGGTTCGAACGGGACGACGTGGATGGACCCGCTCCGTGCCTCGAAGTACTCGAAGACCTCGTCGAAAACGGGTGATCGTGAACCCGCGCGAGCGCCGCTGAGAACCACGTGCGACTCCCGCGCCAACATGCCGTAGCCATGCTGGCTCAGCCAGTCGAGCGTGGCCGCGGCGCTGCGCGCGGCGTCCACGGCCGGTGAGCTGACGAGTACCAGTGCGTGCGCGAGGTCGAGCACGCTCGCCATCGAGGAGTGCATGATCCCGGTGCCGCAGTCGGTGAGGATGATGTTGTAGTGCGCCTGCAGGATCTCGATCGTGCGTCGGTAGTCGCTTTCGCCGAAGACCTCGGCCACGGCGGGATCCTGCACGCTGGCCAGCACCTCGAGTCGGCTGGGTGCCATGCGGGTGTGCCTGCGGACGTCGGCGTAGCGCGACAGGTCGGGGTCGAGCAACAGGTCACGCACCGTCGAAGAGGTCGACGAGTCTGAAATGCGCTCGGCCAGTGTGCCGCGGTCGGGGTTCGCGTCCACGGCGATGACGCGATCGGAACGCACCATCGCGAACGCCGAACCGAGCCCGAGGGTCGTCGTCGTCTTCCCGACACCCCCCTTGATCGAGAGCACCGCGATCCGGAAGTCGCTGGCGATGGGTTGCCTGATCTGCTCCAAAAGGTCCTGCTGCTCGTGGTCCTTCTCCGACACACCCGGGTTGACCCGGCCCCTGGTCGCCCGATAAAGCATTCGCCGCCAACCGAATTGCGGCACCAGCTGCTCGTGGTCCGGGGACGCACCGTCGAAAGGCCGGGCCGCGGGCGGGCTGGTGGTATCCCGGGGACCGGTGCCGGCAGCATCCGGCCCCGGCGGTCGTCGCTGCCCTGGCGATGGTCTCGCGGGGGCTTGCCGTTCGTCACCCGCCGGCGGTGGAACCCGGTCCCGGCGGGGCGGCGTCCACAGTGGCGGGCCCGGCCAGCCCGGCGGGGGTGGTGGCGGCGGCGGGGGGTTCCAGCCCGGAGGTGGCGGCGGCCGGAACGCCGGCCGGGGGTCTTCGGGCTGCGCCCGCGGCGGCACCGGGCGGCCCCGCCCGGACGGCTCGTCGGCGTCCGACGCTGCGTCGAGCCCGCGGTCCCCTGGTGCGGGAAACACCTCGACCGGTGGATCATCCGCCGCCTGCCATGGCGGCGCGGGCATCCGGCGACCGGTGCGTCGCGGGCCATCCGGGGGCGGGGGTTCGGCGGCGGCCGGCGGCTGCGGCCAATCGGGGGTCGCGACCGGATCGGGCTCGGCAGGCGTATCCGTCGGTTCCGACGGCCGACCGTCGTCGGGCGGGTCGAAGTGCTGCGGCGCGGGGGCCGGCGGGCCGGCTGGCTCCGGCTCCACCTGGGGCGGCGCGGGCGGTTCGGGTTCGACGGGTTCGGCGGGCGCGGCCTGGCCTCGCCGCGCCGCCAGAAGCGCCGACAGTTCGGCGGCCCGGCTGTCCACGTCGTCCACCGGCCGACGGGCGAGGTGGTCGTCATCTGTCACAGTCGCACCCTAGTCACTCCGATGATGGTTTGCCGTGGCGTGATGTGGCCGCCAGGTCGGCGATGCGCTCTCCCCTACCGTCGCATCGGCATGTCCAGCACGGTGATCGCGATGCCCGCGAGCACCGCACAACCGACCAGAACGCCGAGACCGAGGTTGCGCGCCCGGTGGTCCGCCGAGGCGCCCTGCGCCGGTGCGACCACCGCCCGCGCCGAGTCGGAGGTGGACGGCGTGGCGGGCAGCTGGAAGGTCAGCGCCGCCACCGGATCGACGACGCCGTAGCCGACGGTCTCATCCGGACCCGACGACGCCGTCCTGGCCGTGTGCTTGATCCGGTCCATCACCTCGCCCGCGGACATCTCCGGGAATCGCGACCGCACCAGCGCGACCACCCCGGCGACGTAGGGGGCCGCGAAGCTGGTGCCGTTCACCGGTACCGGCCCGGCCGTGGGATCCAGCCAGGCGTTGGTCAGCCCGGGACCGGTCGGGCTGAGCGAGGTGATCTGTTCGCCCGGCGCCGCGACGTCCACCCACGGTCCGCGCAGCGAGAAGTCGGCGGGCCGGCCTGCCATGGTCACGGCGCCGACGGTCAGGACGTAGTCGGAGAACCACGCCGGGCTGGCGACCGTGCGCACCGAGGCCCACGCATCGGACAGCGGCAGATTCGGGTCGCCCATCCCGTTCTGTGCGCTGCAATTGCCCTGTTGGGCAATATTTCCCGCGGCGGCGACGACGACAACGTTCCGGTCGAACGCATAGCGCACCGCCTGGCCGACCGCGGTGTCGTCGATGTCCGTGCCCACCGGCGCACACGCCGCCTCGGACAGGTTGACGACGGTCGCCCCCAGATCCACGGCCCGCACGATCGCATACGCCAGCGTCTGGGTGTTTCCGTAACCCGTCGACGTCGCGTTGGGATCGTCCTGGGCGCTCCCCGCTCCCCGGACCGAGTACACGCCGCTGTTCTGTCGGATGGACAGGATGGACGCCTCCGGCGCCACGCCGCTGAAGCCATCGTCGGGACTCGGCGCGGCGGCGATGATTCCGGCCACCAGGGTGCCGTGCGCGTCGCAGTCCATCAGACCGTCCGACGACGAGACGTAGTCGCCGCCAGGCTGCAGGGCGCGCAATCTGGGGTTGGGTGACACCCCGGTGTCGATCACCGCCACCTTCTGGCCCGCCCCCCGGGAGAACTTCCACACCGCGCGGTAGTCGAGCATCACATCACCTGCGGGGCGGCGCCGGAACTGGGTGCCGGGAAGGGTGGCGGGCTGTGCGCACACCGTCTTCTGCTCGGTGGGTTCCAGCGGGGCGACAGGTCCCGTGGGCGGCGGGCCCGGTGCGATGATCGGCGGTCCGATGGCCGCCGCGGGCGCGGGCCAGGCCACGACGGCGCCGACGAACAGCCCCACCGCCGCCACCCGGCCCCAGTGCCTCGTGCGACGCGTCATCACCGCGGGCCCCAGCTCGCGTAGGCCCCGACCACCCACAGCGCGCTGGGCCCGATCAAGGCGAACGCGAGGTAGGAAGCCGACGAGAGCAGCTTCCGCCATCGCGGGTGCGGCCGTGCGGACCCGGACCCGGACCTCCAGCCGACGGCGGCGAGGACGATCGCGCAGCCCGCTAACGCCGAGACCCCCGCCACCGCCATCGGCTCGTCGCCCCGCACCGCGGCGAAGGCGACCACGACGACCAGGGCCACCGCGGGCAGGCCCGAAGCCACGCGCCCGACACCGGTAATCGGGCGAGGTAGCCCCAACGCGGCGGCACACGCCACGCCGAAGGCCAACCCGGACCACGACGGGCCGGCCGCGCCCCAGACGACGGTCGCCACCGCACCACCGGCCCCGGCCGCCAGACCGGCCGCCAGTCCGCCGCTCAGGGCACCGGCACGGGCGGCCCGGCTCCCGACGTCGTCGGGTGTCGGGGCGGTGCCCGGCGATGCCTGCTGGTCCGCCGGCTCGCGTCGCGCGAGGTGTGAATAGTCCAGGCGCGCGGTCAACCGGGGTACGGCAAGCGTGGCGACCGTGGCCCCGACGGCCAGGCACACCGCGGCTCCGGTCCGGGTGAGCCCGGCCGCATGGATCGCCAAACCGAGTGCGGCGCAAGCCGAGAACACCCCCGCGGCGATGAAGCCTGCCACCCCGGCACCGACCAGGCGGTACCCCGCCACGCACAGCAGGACCAGGGCCGACGCCCCGCCGGCCAGCGCCAGAGCGCCGTAGGGCGACAGACCGGCCCAGCAGCCCGCCGCGGCAATCGGAAGGCAGGCCCACCCGAGGGCCGCAGCGGTCCGAGGCGCCCTGCCCGACCGCGCCGAGATCGCGGCGACGACGAGCAGCGTCACGACCACGAACGCGGACAGGCCGAGAATCGCGGCCCGTCGCGGGCTCGACGCGTCGACCAGCACGAGGTAGACCCAGGCCGCGGCGGCCAGACCCACGCCGAGGTAGGCGATGAGGCCGGCAGCGGACGGGTTCCACCCGGGATGACCCGATTGGTTCAGGTGAGCCGCGGCGTCGACCACGTCGTCGTACAGCGTCGGGGCCGAGACGGTCCGCCGGGCCCGTAGGTAGAGGACGTCGTCCCGAGTGATCTGCGCGCCGCGCAGGGTGTCGTCGGGCCCAAGGGGTGTCCCGGACCGGGCTGCGACCAGCGTCCAGACCACGTCCTTGGGGCGGTCTTCGGGGGCGCCGTCGAACAGGCGGACCACCTCAGGCATCAGCAGCGCTACCGGTACGTCCAGCGGAAGGGACAGGTCGATCTGCCGGTGCTGCCCGACGACGGCGACCCGCACCAGGTCGGGCACCGGTGACACCGCCTCGTGCCAGGTCGAGTCGAGATCGGTACGCGCAGGGGCGAGGTCGGTCACAGGTCGGGCATCCGCGACAGTTGGATGACGTCGGAGTTCACCGACCGCGATACCAACATGCCCCGTCCGGGTGGCATCGGTTGGGGCCGGAAGCCGAACAGCGCGCCCTCCTCCTTGGTCCCGTTCATCACCAGGCCGTGGCACGACAGGTCCTTCAGGCGCCCGAGGATGGGATCCATCATGGCCCTGCCGGCTCCACCGATGCGGCGTGCGACGACCACCCGCAGACCCACGTCACGGGCCTGGGGCAGGTATTCGACCAGCGGACCCAGCGGGTGGTTCATCGTGGTGCCGGAGATCAGGTCGTAATCGTCGATCAGGACGTAGATGTCGGGGCCCTGCCACCACGACCGGTCACGCAGTTGCTGCTGGGTGATGTCGCTGGGTGGCAGCCGTTGCTTGAGGGTGTCCGAGAGCTCCTTCATGGCATCGAGGCAGGACTGCGCGGCGGTCGCGTAGGCGCTCAGGTAGTCGTTCTCGATCGCACCGAGGAGCGTGCGCCGGAAATCCACGGCGACGATCTGGCACTGCTCCGGGGTCGCGTCCGCCATGAGGCCCGCGGCGATGTTGCGCAGCAGCCCGGTCTTGCCGCACTCGGAGTCGCCGAGCACCACGAGGTGTGGCTGGGTGTCGAAGTCCAGCACCACCGGAGCCAGTTCCGATTCGCTGACGCCGATGGCCACCTTGCTCCGACCGAGCGCACCGGCGGTATGGGCCGCCGCGGTGACCGCATCGCGGTCGACGTCGTGCGGGAGCATGCGGACCCGGGGCGCTTCCCGGTCGCCGTAGACCGTGCGCACCGACGCGCACGCCGCGGCGACCCCGGCCGGGAGATCCTCGACGTCCGACGACGAGTCCAGCCGGGGCAGGGCGACGAGCAGGTGCAGCCGCTCCGCGGTCATCCCGCGCCCCGGCCGCCCGACGGGGACCAGCTCGGCGAACTTGCGGCCGACGTCGCTGTCCATCGGGTCGCCCATCCGCAGCTCGACGCGGGTGCCCATCATGTCCTTCACGGCAGGCCGGATCTCCATCCAGCGGCTCGCGGTGATCGCGAGGTGGACGCCGTAGGACAGGCCCTGGATCGCCAGCGCCTGCAGGGCCGGCTCCAGCAGGTCGAAGTCGCTCTTGATGGTCGCCCATCCGTCGACGACGAGCACCACGTCGCCGAAGTGGTCGCCACTCAACGGATCCCGGGCGGCCTCGGCCTGCGGCAGGGCGGCCAGGGCGGCCTTGCGCTGACGGAAGTCGCGCATCGACTCGATCCCCAGTTCGCGGAACCTCTCCTCACGCGCCCGCAGGATCCCGGTCACCTCGGCGACGGTGCGGCGGATGCGGTCCGAATCCATCCGGCCCGCCACGCTGCCGACGTGCGGCAGGCTGGTCAGGCTGCCCAGCGTGCCGCCGCCGAAGTCCAGGCAGTAGAACTGGATCTGCTCCGGGGTGTGAGTTGCGGCCGCGGCCATGATGAGGCTGCGTAGCGCCGTGGACTTGCCCGACTGGGGGCCGCCCACGATGGCCACGTTTCCCCTGGCCCCGGACAGGTCGAGGATCAGGACGTCGCGGCGCTGATCATAGGGCCGGTCCACGACGCCGACAGGTAGCAGCAAGCGTCCGTTGATGTTTCGAGGGTCGCTCCAGTTGGAGTCGGGCAGCAGACCGTTCACGGCGGGGCTGTCCACCAGCGGCGGCAGCCACACCTCGTGGGCGGGCCTGCCGTGCCCGCGCAGCCGGCCGACCACGACGTCGAGCAGGGTCGTCCGCGTCGTGGACGTCTCTTCCTCGGGCTCGGCGACCCCTTCTTCTTGGGATTCTTCCTGCGCCACGACCGGGTCCGGGTCCCGTTCCACCGGCGTCGCGGTGAACAGCTTGGACGCCCTGCTGCCCAGCGTCGACGGCCGGCCGTTCGTCGACGACAGGCGGGGCTTGGAGTAGGCACCGGAGACGTAGGAGGCATTGAAGCGGGTCGGCTCGTTGGCATCGCACTTCAGAAAGCCCGAACCGGGGACGCTGGGCAGGTGGTAGGCGTCCGGAACGCCCAGCACGCTGCGGGATTCGCCGGCCGAGAACGTCTTCAGACCGATCCGGTAGGACAGGTGCGAGTCCAACCCCCGCAGCTTGCCCTCCTCCAGCCGCTGCGAGGCCAGCAGCAGGTGGATGTGCAGGCTTCGGCCGAGCCGCCCGATCATCACGAACAGCTCGGCGAAATCCGGTTTCTGAGAGAGCAACTCGGAGAACTCGTCCACGACGATGAACAACGCAGGCAGCGGCTCCAGCGCCTCGCCTGCGGCCCGCGCCCGCTGGTAGTCACCGACGTTGGCGAAGTTGCCCGCCGAACGCAGCAGTTCCTGGCGACGGTTCATCTCACCGGCCAGCGCGTCGCGCATGCGGTCGACCATCGTCAACTCGTCTTCGAGGTTGGTGATGATCGCCGCGACGTGCGGAAGGCCGTCCAGTCCAAGGAATGTCGCGCCACCCTTGAAGTCCACCAGGATGAGGTTGAGCGCCTCCGGCGAGTGCGACGTCACCATGGCCAGGACCAGGGTCCGCAGGAACTCCGACTTGCCCGAACCGGTCGCGCCGATGCACAGGCCGTGCGGTCCCATCCCGCCCTCGGCGGACTCCTTGATATCCAGTTCGAGCGGCTGACCCGACGGGGTGATGCCCACCGGAACCCGCAGCCGTCTGCGCGGCGAGGAGGGCCGCCACACCTCCTCCGGGATGATCTCGGCGGCGTCGGGAATCTTCAGCAACGCCATCAGACCCGGGTCGGTGGCCCGGGCGTTGGCTTCGAGATTGACGATGTGGGCGGCGCCGCCGGGCCGGAACCGGCTGAACGCGCGTGCCGTCGCCTCGGCCTCGGCCAGGCTGAGATCGTCGGCCTTGGCGAAGTGTTCGACACCCGAGGCGGTCCGGGCTCCGACGTCCTCGCCGTCGACGACGAGCTGCAGGCCGCGGCGTGACCCGGACCCGTCACGGGGACCGTTGAGGTCGAGCACGGTGACGCTGTCCAGACCGGCGTCGGTGATCAACCGCTCGCCCCCGGTGACGTATCCGTCGTCGATCACCACCACCAGATGCCGCTGGCCGTCCGCGAGCTGAGAGTTGCGGTTGAAGCGGCCGCGTTCGGAGAGATCTGACTCCAGCGCGGTCTCGAGCAGTTCGAGCGTCGGGTAGAGCAGCCGCATGGTGCCGCAGCCGTCGCGCAGCGTCTCGTGCTGGGCTTGGGCCAGCCACTTGACCCACTTCCAGTTCGCGTTGTCGGGATTGGACGTGATGACGGCGACCTGCACGTGGTCCGGGCCGTGAAAGGTGCACAGCTCCAGCACCATCGCCCGCACCAGCTGGCGGATCTGCGCCCGGTCACCGTCGAAACTGATCGTCGGGAACGCCCGCAGCGACACCGCCGTCGGCAGGGCGTGCACCACCGAGTGGGTGGCGACGAAGCGTCGCAGCGCCACCGTGGACACCGGTTCCAGGTCCTCGGGCGGGCCCGTCTCGGGGGCCAGCAGACGGGTGGCCAGCCGATGGGTGCCCAGGCCGACGCGCACGTGGCAGAAGTCATTGTCGGTGGGTCGGCGCTCCCACATGCGGCGCGTGCCGGCCAGGTCGACGAGGGTCCGCGGATCGGGATGGCTCCATTGCAGAGCTGCCCGCTGCCCGGCGCCGGTCTGGTCGGCGTCGTCGCGCAACCCGGCCAGGTAGCTGAAGAAGTCCTTGCGTTCCTCGTTGAGTTCGGCGGCCGCCTTGCCCGATTTGCCGCCGCTCATGAACATGCCGGCCATCGACATGATCATCATCATCGGGAACAGCAGGAACATCGGATTGCGGGTGATGTTGCGGCCGCCCACGGTGATCATCAGCGCGATCATCCCGATCACCGCGACGAGCATGATGACCGGCATCAACTTCATGAACAGGTTTCCCGGGATGACCCGCGGCACCTCGGGGGGCGACTGCAGACTCACCTCGCCGCCCGGCATGCGCGGCGGTGACAGCCGCAGTCGACGGACGAAGCCCTGCCTGGTCATCCCACCTCCATCTGGCCCGCCAATCGGAACCGAGTCCCCTTATGGAGAACGGATTTATCTTCGAGGACGTTCGACGTGACGAGGGATGTCGTCAACCGAGAACCGCCATGGAGGTCACCGAGCCATGACCCTGCCGCCCACGCTGTCCACACTCGACGGGGAGTCGGAGGAGGACCGGCGGCTCAGCCGGGTCACCGTGATCGTCGGCGCCCACCTCATCGACGTCGCCCTGTCCACCACGGTGAGCGTCTCCGTCCTGGCCGACGATGTGGTCGACATGGCCAACCTCGGTGACTTCGACGACCCGGTCGCAGACGCCGAGGGCCGATGGACGTTCGCGCGTCTCAGCGGCGCCGTCATCGACCCCCGCCGAACCCTGGCCGAGGCAGGGGTGTTCGACGGCGACGTCCTGCTGATCCGGCAGGCGGGAGATTCCTCCCCGTCGATCCTGACCGACGAGCTGACGGGGTCGGGCGGCGAGTCGCAACGGCGCGACACCGGTGGCTCATGGCTCCGGCGGCCCGCGACGGGGTGGTATGCGCTCAGCGCGGTCTTCGCGGTCGCCGCGGCACTGGCCCTGCCCAGGCTCGCGGCCGGACCGCTGGTGTTCGACATCCCCGTCGCGGCGTTCGTCCTCGTCCTGGTCGGCGCCGCCGGCGCGGTGTTCGTGGGCGTCACGGCCCGGCCTGCGGCGGATGCGGCGAGCGCGACGGGCCCGGTCGTGGCGGCGTTGCCGTTGTTGTTCGGCGGTCTGCTCTACGTCGTGCCGATCGCCAAGGGTGTTGCCGCACTGCCGGTGGCGCTGGCCGTGACGGCGCTGACCGCGCTGCTGCTACTGCTGCTCACCGGCACCGGCCGGGTCCTGTTCAGCGGGATCATCGCGCTGGCCGCGTTCGGCATCCCGGTGTCACTGGCCGTGCTGACCTTCGATCCCGCGCCCCGCACCATCGGGGCGATCCTGGCCGGCGTCGCCGTCGTCGTCGTGTACCTGGCGTCGGGCATCACCATCACGGCATCGCGGCTGCCGGTCCCCCGCGTCCCCACGGCCGGAGAACCACTCGACGACATCGAGATTCAGGGCGGCACCGCGGTCGACGGGGTTAACGCGCTCCGCACGATCAGCCTGATCGTTCCGACCGAGCAGGAGATGGTCCGACGGGTCGGTCGAGCCTCGGACTACCTGACCGGCGTGGTGGCCGCGGCCGCGGTCGCCGCCGTCGCCGGGGCATACCTGGCCAACGACGTCGACGACGGTTTCCACTGGCAGGGAGCGGTATTCGCGCTCGCCGTCACGGCGGTCCTGTGCCTACGAGGCAGAACCCACCACGACCTCTTCCAGGCCGCCACGTTGATCGGAAGCGGTTTGCTCACCGCCCTGCTGACCATCGCCAAGGTCGCGGTCTTCCTGCCCGAATGGCGGGTCATGGCCGCCCTGGCGTTGATCGCCGTGACCATTGTTGCGGTGGTGTGCGGGGTGGTGGCGCCCAAGGTCGAGTTCTCCCCGGTGATGCGACGGATCGCCGAGCTCGGCGAGTACTTCGCCGTATTCCTCGTCGTGCCGCTGGCCTGCTGGATCATCGGTGTCTACGCGTTCTTCCGAGGGCTGCGGTTGTGACGGTCCGCAGGCCCTAGCGTTGCGGGACCGCGGGTTGCCCCGCCGGGTCGGCGGCCATCCTGTCGTGGGCGATCAACGCCGCCTCCTGCGACAACCGGGGACCCGCCGGGAGCAGCGACAGGATCGGCCAGGGGGCCGGCATGGCGTGTTCGGGGAGGTCGCGCGACTCGCGAACACCGACCAGACCGAGGACCGTCGCGGTGGCCTCATCCTTGACCGGATAGCGCAGTCCCAGGTCGCTGACGTAGAACAGGTCGCCGAGTGCCGGTCCCGGCCCCGGATTCGCGGCCTGCACGTACGCACCGGTACCCGGCTTGAGGTACACCGCGTCGAGGCCGGGTCCCGCGCCGTCGGCGCCGGCCAGCTGCACCGGTTGGGCGTCCCCGGGCAGCGGCAACCGGTTTCCGAGCAGGACCGTCGTCGACGCCGACGCGTCGCCCACGCGGCGCTCCCAGGACATGCACACCACGGGTGCGGAGTCGGCGCTCACCGGATTCAGCGCGGTCGCCGGGTAGTCGTCCACCCCCAGCACGTGCACGACCGGAAGTCGGCCGAGCCCGGCCAGGGAGATGACGGCAGGCTCACGAGCCACCACGGGCTCCGGATTGCCGTAGCGGATGATGTCGGCGGTCTCGGCGGAGACCGGTTGGAGCCCCTCGGGCAGGACGACGTAGAGCTGACCGCCCCGCGAGTCGGTGGTGCGCACCAGCGAACCCACCGGGAAGTCGGCGGGCAAATAGGACGTGGCGGCGCCGACCCCGGCTATCCGGATCGGCCGGATGGGCGCGACCAGAGGGAACGCGTTCAACAGCCCGGCCGAGACCTCCCTGGGCTGGGCGCCGTCCAGCCGGAGGGCGGCGGTGAGCACCGGATCGGTCAGGTCGATCGCGGCGCGGACCCCGTCGTACAGCAGGTAGGTACCGGCCCCGGACCGCACCAGCAGGGCCTGCCCCTTCGATGCCGGCGACACGTCGGGGCCCAACACCGGGTCACCGGCCAGGACCGTCGTCTGCACGGACGTCGCGCCCACCGCTGCCGTGGCGGGCGGCGTCACCGTCGAATCGCAGACCGTCCACGCCGAGGTGCTCATGTCTTCGCCGGCATGGATGGCGCTGGGGGCTCCGATGATGCCCACCGCGGGTCCGCGGGCCACGGTGTCGAGGAACTTGCGATCCACCCGGCCGGGTGTCTCGTTCTTCCCGGCGGCCAGTCGGGCCGACGCCAGGTTGAGCGCGGGGTGCAACCGGTCGCCGATCCGGACGTAGAGGGCGCCGTCGCTGTCGCTCAGCATGATGGTCGAGTTGCCGAAGCTGGGGGCGGGCTTGAAGAACGCGAGCACTCCCGCGGCTCCGGCGATGAGGATAGCCGCGGCCACACCGGTGAGCAGGGCTCGCATCTGACCGCGCATCGGGTCGTGGATCATCCGCGAGTCGGCCCGGATCAGCGCATGCTGCAGCCGCCGCACGAGGAAGCGGTAGCCGTTCACCTGAGCTCGCGTGGTGACCTGTGCCGGCATGCGCGCCTTCCTCCGTGCGTGGTCCCCCGAAGGATTGCCGCGTCGGGAGCGTCCCTACTAGTAGAGAAACTGAATTCGCAGTGAAAGCATTCGCACCGCGACCGAACGTGGCGCACACACCTGGACGGAGAACCCCCGTTGAGCATGGCGACCACGCGTCGACGCGGGAGGCGGGCCCGGCCGTCGGCCAGAACCTCGGCGAGGACGTCGGCGGGACCGGCCTCGCTGACGCTCACCTCGTCCGATCGGGTCCTCGCCGAGCGGCTGATCCCGCTGCCGGATCAGCTCCTGGTGCAGGCGGTCGTGTGTGTGGGTTTCGCGCTCGCGTTCCTGCTGGACAAACCCGGATGGTGGGGTGCGGCCTGCGGGCTCGCCGTCGGACTGGTCCTCGTGGCGCCGCTGGCCGGGCAGTCGCTGCCCCGGTGGGCGATGGCCCGGTTCGACTTCTGGCGGGACCGCAGGCGCCGCCGCCGACCCCAGGGCGGTCGACGCCGCCCGCCGAACGGTTGGGCACCGTTCGACCACGAGCAGCCCGGGGGCGCGCAGATCGGATTCTCCTGGGACGGCAGGGTGTTGACGTCGATGATCCGCGTAGAGGAGACCCCGCAGGCGCTGACGGTGCTGGAACCGGGGGTCACGGTCTCGGGTGAGACGGTGTCGGTCGGCATCCTGGTCGACTGCCTGCGGCAGTTCGACATCGCCCTCGAATCGATCGACGTGATCAGCCAGGGTGCCCGCTCGGCGGGCCACGGGCACATCGCCGCCGTGTACGACGCCGTCCTGGGGCCGCTGCCGGCGATCGCCCATCGTTCGATGTGGATCACCGTCCGGATCGATCCGGACCGCTGCCCCGAGGCCGTCCGGGCCAGGGGCGGCGGGTGGGACGGGGCCCTGCGCACCGCGACCGTCGCGACGCTACGCGTGACCAACCGGCTGCGGGATGCCGGCCTGCAGGCCGGCACCGCGACCGCCGCGGACATGGTTCACGCGGTCACCGAGCTCTGCAGCGGGCTGACGCTCGACTCGTTGGAGGAGACCTGGGCGACCTGCCACCGGGGTCGCTTCCAGCTGAACAGCTACGGGATCGCGCCCGCGGCATGCACATCCGACGGGCTCGGCTCACTGTGGACGCTGCCCAGCCGCTCGACCACGGTGACGCTGTCGCTTCGCCGCGACGAACAACGCGCCGCGGTCGAGCTCCGCGGCATCGTGCGGCTGGATTCCTTCGGTCGCGGCCAACCGGGTCAGGCCGGATTGCGGCACCTGTCGGGTCGCCAGTTCGACGCGCTCGTCTGTGCCCTGCCGCTGCCGACGCCGAGACGTCCGGTCGGACAATGGATGACGGTCCCCGACGACGACGAGGGTGCGCGGACCCTGGTCGATCTGGAGTTGCCCGCCTCGGGATGTGGTCAGATCGTCGGCGCCGACGAATACGGACGCGCCGTCGCGGTGTCGCTGTTCGGGCCGCGTGTGACCAGGGTCGAGCTGCACGGCACGCTGCACCTCGCGCAGCAGGTGGTGTTGCGGTCCCTGGCGCTCGGCGCTCGGGTTCAGGTCCATACCCGGCGCACCGGGGCGTGGCACGCGATGGTCGAGGAGGTGGGTGACGTGAACCAGCTCCGGGTCACCGGTGCCGATCGCGGTGCTATCGAGGCCGGTTCGGGTCGGGACTACTCGGTGGAGATGTACGACGGCGAACCCGAGCAGCCGGTACGGATGGGGGTGACGGCCGTCGTGGTGAGCCCCACCCACAGCCCACCGTCGGCGGCCGCCGACGTCCGGTTGCAACTGCTCGACGAGGACCGTGGCGAGGTGCTGGTGACCACCCGGGCGGCTTCGGCGACGGTGACGATGGTGGCGACCGACGAGGAGATGCGATACATCGGTTCGTCTTTCGACACGGTGGACCGGCCGGACGAACGTGGATGGACCGACGAGCCCGACCAGCCCGCCTGGGACTGGCCGAGCAGGCAGGAGCAGCGATGAGCCAGGGACCGCACGGGTACGGCCGCTATGACACCGGCCCCTTCGACGAGGGCGCCTTCGACGCCGAACGTGCGGAGGCCGATGACTGGCCCGCCGCGAGCTCGGACCGACAGCCGAATTCGCGTGTCAGAAAAGCTCTCTGGGCGGCGACCGGGGCCTTCGGGGCGGCAGTGTGGGCGGTGGGTCTGACCGCGGCGATCCCGCTGGGGCTCGCGGTCCCCCTCAGTGTGCTCGCGGGTGCCGTCGCCGTCATCGGGCTGCTGCCCGGGCAGGCGGCGCGCGGATGGCTCGCCGTCGCCAGTGCGGTCGTCGCGCTCGCCGATGCGGTGACCACCACGGTCACCACCGGGGAGTCGGCAGGGGTCCTGATCGTCGTCGACGTCCTGGTGGCACTGCAGGTGGTGGTGGCGGTGTCGGCCCTACTGCTCGAACCCAGAGAGTCGGCGGCGTCGTCGTCCGGCCCCGAGAACGACTACGCGGCATATGCCCAATACGCGCAGGCCTACCGGGAATACGCCGAACAGTACGGTTCCTACTGGCCCGAGCAGTACGCCGACGCGGGCGAGGCGGATGCCATGGGGCACGGCCACGCCACCGTTGCCGGCACGGTCCACGGGGAGCAGGACGCGTGGGCCGGCATGGAGGCCAAGTACGCCCAGCACGCGTCGCCGGTGGCGCCGGCACCGGCCGAGCGCAGGGGCGGGCAGGCCGATGGTGTTGACGCCGTCGACCCGGGCATGCCGGGGGCCAATCGGGCGGACCGGCCCGAGAACGGATATGGATCGGCACCCGGTTCTGCCGCGACGTCGCCCGGTGCGTACTGACCGGGCCGGCGAATGCCCGGTACGGCAAGGTGATTGAGTTCAGACCGCGCGTCGCACCCGACGCATGAGGTTCGTGGTGCGGCGTCCGTGGTGGAAGGCCGACGGCATGGCCGAGGCGAGGGCCGTGTAGGCGGATCGGGTCTTTCGGTTGAGCCGGTCGAGCCGAATCTCACCCCCCTCGGCCAGATGAGCGTCATATGGCACGACGAAGACGTTCTGTACCCGGCCGTGGAAGTACTTGGTCAGTTGAGACACGTCGACCGGCGTGTCCCCGGCCAATGGCGAGTTGACGACGACACTGGTGTGGGCCGCCAAGTACTCGAACCCGTGGTGTTCGAGCCATTCAAGGGTGGCCAGCGCGCTGCGGGCCGAGTCGATCGCCGGGGAGGCGACCACCACCAGCGCACTCGCGGCGTTCAGTACGCCTTGGACCGCCGAGTGCGTCAAACCGGTTCCGCAGTCGGTCAATACGACGTTGTAGTAGCGGTCGAGAACCCGGTGGACGTGGAGGTAGTCGCTCTCGGAGAAGGCCTCCGACACCGCGGGATCGCGGGCCGAACCCAGGAACTCCAGCCGGCTCGTGCTTTGCGACGTGTGCCGGCGGACGTCGGAGTAGCGAGTGATCTTGCTGTCGGCCAGCAGGTCTCGGACCGTCGACCGAACCTGGTCGGGGCCGCGTTGGGCGAGCGTGCCGAGGTCGGGATTAGCGTCCACGGCGATCACCCGGTCGCCGCGCATGGTGGCGATCGTCGAACCGAGGCCGACGGTCGTCGTGGTCTTCCCCACCCCACCCTTCATGGAAAGCACCGCGATGCTGCAGATCCCGTGGTGCAGGCGGGCGGGGCGGATCGGCCCGGTGCCGTCTTCGGGGCCAACCCCGGGGTTGACGCTTCCCCCCGTGGCGCGGTGCAGGGCCGTACGCCAGCCGTTGCGGCGCGGGGCCCGCTCCGAACGCGTCAGCCCCAGTTCGCGGTCCGAAGGGGCGTCTCTCAGGGGTGGCGCCGGCGAGCCGAGGTTTCCCGCGGTGAAGCTGGTGTTGAACCGGGACGTCGACTCGTCGGGACCGTCCGATCCGAAACGCATCGGCATCGAGTCGTGGTCGTAGTACATGCCGTCGATGTCGTGGTCGGTCACCCAGTCTCCTATGTGATGCTCTGGCTTCGCTATTGCAGATTGAGCGTCTGCAGGATGTTGCTCAAGGCGCCCTTCACATCACTCGCCTCGATGCGAACCAGCGCGGTCTCGTCGATTTCGTCCAGTGCCACGCCGTAGCTCTCGGTCAGCCGGAACGCACGTTCCTCCTCGGCTGCCTCGATCACGTTGCGGACGAATCGGCCGTTGCCCGCCAGGTCGATGTTCTGGCGCAGCTTGCCGTCGGCGTCCGCGGATTGCGCCGAGCACAGTTCGCCGCAGACGGTGACCAACTCGTCATAGGCCTCCGACGACAGCTCGGAATCCCTGGAACCGGCGATCAGGCGCCCGATGTCGCCCAGTTCGTTCGGGGTGTAGGACGGGAAGCGGATCCGCTTGGTGAACCGGGACGACAACCCCTCGTTGGCGGAAAGGAACCGATCGATCTCGGAGTCGTAACCGGCGATGATGACGACCAGTCGGTCGCGGTCGTTCTCCATCCGGGCCAACAGGGTGTCGACTGCTTCCTTACCGAAGGCGTCGCCGCCGGACAGGCCGGTCTGGATCAAGGTGTACGCCTCGTCGATGAACAGCACACCGCCCATCGCGGTGTCGATCAGCTCGGTCGTCTTGATCGCCGTGCTACCGAGATGCTGGCCCACGAAGTCCTGGCGTTTGGCTTCCACGACCTTGAGCGTCTCCAGAAGGCCCAGACCGCAGTAGGTCTGGGCGACCACCCGCGCGATGGTCGTCTTACCGGTACCGGGTGGGCCGGTGAAGGCCAGGTGCAGGCTGCTCGACGCCGTGTTGAGCCCCTTGTCCCGGCGCAACTTCGCCAGCGTGACGCCCGACCGTAGCTTGGCCACCTGCAGTTTGACGTCGGTGAGTCCGACCTGGCGGTCGAGCTCCTCCTGTGCGGCGCGCAGGTGCTGGTTGCTGCGTTCGGCGTGCTCCTCGGCGTCGATGTCGGCACCGGTGGGAGCGCTCTCCGGATCCCATTTGTCCCGGCGCGATTCGATGGCTTCCTTGGTGGTGATCACCAGCCGGAACTTGGGGTCCTGCAGCGCCGCGTAGTTCGCGGCGAAATCGGGTTCCTGGCTGTAGATCCGCTCGAAGATCTGGCGGGCGTCGGCTTCGTTGCCCATCTCGCGCAGCGTCAGCCCCTTGCAGAACTCCGCGGCGCGCCGTGCCGCGGGGATGGGGCCCTCGATCGCCTGATCGAGCCGGCGGATACCTTCGCCGAACAAGCCCATCTGCGCGCAGGCCGATCCCACCATGAGGTGGCAGCCGGCCGCGATGTATTCGTCGACGTAAGACCCCGAATCGGCAAGCGCGGTCAGCACGTCCGGCCAGCGTTGGGTCGTGAAGTGCAGCACACCGCGCACGTACGCCTGAATCTGTTCGGTCGACGGGTCGGTGGCCGAGCCGCCGGGCGCTGTCAGCTCGTCGAGGATCTGCTCGGCGGCGCCGTAGTCCCTGCCCTGAATGAGGCTGGCCGCGTAGCCGATCCGGATCTCGGGCAGGGAGCTGAGCGGATAGTCCAGATAGAGACCGGTTTCGAAGCGGCCCGTGAGGGAGCGCGGTGCGAGGCCGAGCCTGCGCTGCTCGCGTCCGAGGTTCTTCGCGGTGAGGTTCAGGTGATGCAGCACCTCGGCGGTGTTCTCGCCGGTGGCCGCCCGGCCGAGCCACGCATCGCACATGCCGGGGTCGTACTCCGTGGCCCGGGTGAACGCCGACGCCGCGTACTGCAGGTCCCGTTCAATCTCGAGCCCGTCGACCAGGATACCGAGCGACAACACCCCGGCGTCGAAGACCTGCTGGGCATCACGGCTGTCACCGCTCATCGGGGTCCACATCTCCTTTGTGCCGGTCCGCCACCTTGCGGCATCGCCGTCACGATCTCAAACGCGAAGATCGACGCGAACATTCACGGCCGCCCCTGAGCACCCTCGGATCGCGTTGCTTCGGCGGTCCGCGACGACGCGAGTGAATGAATCCGCTCCGGCGTCCGTTTCCAATGTCGTAGGGCAGTGGTAGGGCACTCGCGACGTTGTTAGCTCGCTGGGCATTCCCGAGAGGAAGTCAGATGGCGTTTTCAGTGGTTCCCCCTGGGCTCGAAGCATTTTCGGCCGCCAACGCCGCAGCTGCGCAGGCCGTGGCCGCGGCGGGGTCGGCGGACCACGCGGCAAACGTGGCGTCTGCCACAGCGGCTCTGGGGCCGATCGGTGCCGAGTACCTCGCGGCTTACGGACCGGCTCAGGCCAACAACTTTGCCGCGACCCAGGCGGTTGCCGGACTGCACGCCGCGATCGCGGCGGCGACGGAGGCCGCGAAGGCCTCGTTCGTCGCCACCGACAACGGGTGACCGGAGCGACTCGATGCCATCGACGACGCACCAGCACTCGCCGGGGGTCGCTGCGGGAACGCTTCATCCGGCCCCGGCCCCGGCGCCGGCCGCACCCAGCCCCGAGTCGTCCGGAGGCCTCGACGCCACGCACACCAATCTCGACGGCTACCTGAACGAGCCGGTTCGCGACATTCTCTCCCGGCTGGGTCTGGCGCAGAACGGGGCGCCGACGCAATCGGCCGACCCCGCAAGCCCGGCCAACCCGGCACAGTCACAGCATTCCGGCGCCGACGCGCCCGGCGGCGAGTCTGGCGGCTTCGACCCGTCGCAGATGATCCAACCGGTCACCGATGCGCTCAGCAGCCTGGGCTCGGGTCAACTGGGCGAACCGGACCCGACGCAGTCCTTCGACGGGATCAACCAGGCGTTGAACTCCGCAGGCAGCCAAGTGCAGCAGGCGCTTTCCGGCCTGGGCAACGATTGGCAGGGCGACGCCAGCACGGCGGCGCAAGCCACCACCCAGTCCGCGCTGTCGGACGGAAGCAAGGTGGCCGACCAGGCCGCGGCGCTGCGCTCGAGCCTCGCCACGGCGACCGCTGCGGTACAGACCGCGCAGACGCGACTCATCGAGATCATCGACGAGTACTGGGCCAAGATCGCCGCCATCGGGCCGAGCATCATCTTCCCCTGGGGAATCGCCGCGGCCATTGCCGCCGCGACGGAGGCGGTCACCGCGGCCGGCGAGGTCATATCGGAGACCGAAAGCAGTCTGGCAGGCCAGGCCGCCGCGGTGACGACGGCCGGCGCGCCCGTGGAAGTCACCGACGCGCCCGCTCTCGGCGCGGGGGGAACGCAGGCGTTGAGTCCGCTGCTGCAGCTGGCGAACTCGGCCACGTCACCGGTGACGCAGGCGATCGGTTCTGCATCGAGCGCCGCCTCGGGCTCGGGCGCACCGAGCAGCATGCCGGGCGCGCCCTCAGCACCAGTGCCAGCCCCAGCCACGGGTACGGCAGGCAGCGGCGCAGGCGCTGGCGCCGGGGGTGGCGCAGGCGCATTTCGCGGCGGACTGTCCGCCGCGGCGCCGGCCACCCGCCCGCTCGGTGCTGCGATCCCCGCGGCGGCCGAGACCACCACTTCGGCGCACGCGACGTCGCCACGGTCCGGCGTCGCGGCGGCCGGTGCCGGGGCGCCGATGGGAGGCGGGGCAGGCGCCCCGATGGGCCACCACGGCAAAGCCGGGATCGCCGGCGGCCACAGCGCCCCGGACTTCCTGCACACCTCAAACCAGGGCGGCGAGATCGTCGGTGATCTCGGCACTGTCGCCCCACCGGTGATCGGTGAGAAGGACCCACTGGACAGCCCCGGTGCCGAACTGCGAATGAGATAGGAGCGCAACGATAGTGGACAACGAGATTCTGCGGATGCAGCCGACGGAGATCGCCGAGGCATCGGCCCGTCTTGACGCGCTGGCCGCTCGCGTGGAGCAGTTGATGCAAACCGAGAACCCCCACCTGACGGTGCCCGCGGGCGGGCGCGACGAGGTCTCGCAGCGGGTTGCGGCCACCCTCAACGGCGTTCACGACGCCTACGGCAAATCCATGGAACAGGGCACCATCGAGATGCGCGACACGGCCGCCACCCTGCGCGCCCAGGCCGACGGCGTCGCGAACCTCGACGACGGCTTCGCCGTCTGAGCTTCGACCACCCGCAGCGTCGTCGCAGTACCGGTCACCCACCCGCAGCCACGGAGAGGAGGTCAGGACATGGGATTCACGAACGTCGCGTGGGAATCGCGCAGCACCGAACAGCTCGCCCGCGACCTGACCGAAGGGCCCGGCCCCACTCCCGCCGGCCAAGCGGGAGCCAGCTGGGTGCGGCTCGCCAACGAGTTGGCCGCCGTGTCCGAGGATTACCAGAAGCTCGCCGATCAGGTGACCGGGGCGTTCGAGAGCGGCACGGCCGACGCGGTGATCCGCCGGATCCAGGACTTCGGGGACTGGCTGCGGGCGATGAGTCTGAGCGCGGCCGGCAACGGGCAGCGTGCCGAAGAAGCCGCCGTGGCCCACAGCGTCGCCATCCTGGCCATGCCGACCGTATCTGAGGCGGTGGAGGCGCAGACGACCCGCGACGTGATGGCGTCCCTGGCGGCGTACAACGGGGCAATCCTCAACGGGCAGTTCGCCGAGTTCGACGAGGCGGCCGACGCCGACCAGACCAACGCCGCCGCCGTGATGCAGCAGTACGAGCAGTCATGCTCCGGTTTGACCGAGCCATGGGATCAGCCGCCCCCTCCCGACGTCAGCACCGGATCGGCGCGCGCCGCGGAGCGCGACGTGCAGGCCGCCGGCGAGGACAGCGGTCCCACCGGGGCCGGTGGTGGCGGTGCAGCGGCGGCCGTGCCGCCTGCACCGCTGGGGCTGTTCAGGGTCGCGGCGGTCAAGTCCAGCGATGAGGCGAAGCGTCCGTCTGCCGGTACCCCAGTCGCCAGCACGTCTGCTGGAGCCGGAGCGGGCATGGGCGGCATGGGCGGCGGGTACGGCCCGATGGCGGCGGCAATGGGCCGCGGCGACAACTCTCGCGCGCACGAGTCGGCGATCGGCACCGACGCCTTGGCCGGTGGCGGCGAGGCGGGGGCAGGGCTGGCCGACGGTGGCACGAACTGGCTGCCCGCGGCGGCGAAGAGCGACGCCCCGCTGCTGGTGTCGAATGCGAGCTGGGGCCCGACGAGTTCGGCCTTCGACGGCCTGGTCGTCCCGCCGGAGCCGGAGGCCCCGACATACGCCGAGCCGCCGGAATCCACCCTGGAGCAGGTGTCAAATCACTGGGTCTCGCCCGCGGTCATCGGACGCGGCGGGGAGACGAGCGCATGACCGGAGCGCTGATCCAGGAGTGGTCCTTCACGGCCGACGAGCTCGCCGCGCTGGCCGCGCGGACGTCGGGTCCCGGAACGCCCGCGGTGCTGGGGTTGCGGCCCCGTCATGCCACGTTGGACGCCGGGGATGCCGCCCTGAGCCAAGCCGTGCACACCCTGACCCGGCGCGGCGTCATCGTCGACGGAGTGGTCGAGCCCGAGCTCGTCACGGTGCTGCACGCGTTGCAACGGCCGGACCGCGAGTTTGTCATGCGCCTGGTGACCCCGGCCGGGATCGGGCGCACCAGCGTGCTGCGCCGCGGTCCGTTGTGCGTGACGGCACGGCGGATCGGCGAGCGGCTCGACGTCAGGGTGCTCGGTCTCAACATCGCGTTGTTCGACGTAGCCGCAGTGCTTCTCGGCGACATGCCAGCCGCCCAGCCGGCGGCGATCGAACCGGTCGGCGCGCCCCTGTCGGACATGACCGACGCCCTCTCCGAAAGCCACGACCCGCTCGTTCTGGCGGATCGGATCCGGGCGGTGGGCGTCCCGCAACGCGCCGCCGTCCTGCTGGGCGCGGCGCTGGGCTCGAGGCAGGCGTTCGCCGAGATCGTGTACAGCGCCCTGGTCGACGGCGAGGACCGGATCGTCCGAGTGCCGGCAGCCGTTGCGGTCCTGTACACCGCGCGCGGCCGCGTGATCGCCGTCCCCAGTATTTCGCCGGCCGGGCAGCTGTGGTCGACGCTCAAGCCGGGCTCTGACCAGGTATTCGGTCAGTCGATGAGCCAGCTCGCCGAACTCTCCACTGAGAGTTGGGAGGGCGGGTAGCAACACCAAAATGAGAAACACCGCTGATAGCAGGCGATTTCGAAGATCGCCAACACCAGGAAGGAAATGATCCGCACATGACTGTTTCACTCACCCCGGCCGAAGCCGAGGCGAAGATCCAGCAGATTCAAGAGGCTCGCGGGCAGGCCGTGCAGAAGCTGAACGAGATCAGCGATGCGCAGGAGCAGATGCTGGCGGCCAACTGGCAGGGCAGCAGCGCCACGACCTACCAGCAGACCTCGCAGGCACAGCGCGAGGAGTTCGACAGCATCATCAAGTCGCTCGATCAGACCGTCGAGAAGGGCTCGGAGCACCTCCGGGCCGTCGCCAACATGGACAACGGCTAAGGACCAGGGAGAAAACACATGGCTGACAACATTCTTTACAACTTCGGCGCGAACGCCGGGTCGCTCACCGACATCAACGGGATGCTCAACAACATCCAGGAAGTGCGTGAGGACATCAATTCGATCTTCACGACCTTGATGAGCGTGTACGAGGGCGAGGGTGCGGCCGCACTCAGCGCCGCGCACCAGAACATCGACGGCATGCTGGACGAAGCGGTGAACACCACCGTCAATACGCAGAAGCAGGCTCAGGATCAGCAGGACGCGATGCAGTCCCTCGACAGGGCGAACGCAGCGTCGTTCTGATCGTGCTTGCAGAGCCGGGGTCCGGCCCGGACCGCGGCCCCGGCTCTGCAATCCATCGTCCACACTCGATCAAAGAGAGGAAAACCGGTGGCGGAGACCTGGATCGACAGCATGAACGGGCTCAAGGACGGTGCCGCGAAGGGAGAAGCGGACCTCAAACTCACAACGGAGGTGCGGGATGCCTACATCAAGGCGGTTCACGACTTCCGCGATCTGCTCGACGCGCAGCTGAAGAAGGTGAACGCGTTGCCCGCGTACGGTTCGCCAGGGGATTGGCAGTCCGCAGCCCAGACCAAGAGCAATCTCGAGCACGGGTGCAACGAGCTCAAGAGGGTGATCGGCGATTACAACCAGTACCTGGATGCGTTCGCAGACACGGTCACCGAGGCCGGTAAGCGGCTGATCCAGTCGGGCTAGGCACCCCGCCTTTTCATCGAGTGCACGACGAGATACCCAGGAGACGCCATGAGAAGCCCGAGCCCCTGCGGCCTGACTTTTCCCGGCCAACCGGCCGCCCGTAGCGGGAATCCGGCGTCCGCCGCTTCGGCATCGAGTTCGGGACAGGAGGGTGAATCCTAATGGGATCCTACGATTTCGAGGATTACAAGGGCGATCACGTAGACGGCAAGATCAAGGACAACAACGGCGATCCGCGTCATGGCGGCGGCAACAACAAGCCGGACGCCACCCTCGGAGAGTTGGACGCCAACGGCGCCAAAGTCGAGGCCGCCTCGGTGGTTCTGGAGAATTTCGACGGCATGGATTACGAGACGATCCGCAGCCGCATGATGAACGTCTCGGAGAACATCGCCCCCGGTTACAACGACACCCTGCATGACGTGGCCCAGCAGATCGTCAAGGGTATGGGGGATCTGAAGGACCGACTCGAGACGCTGGAGAGCGATGGCGGGTGGAAGGGCAAGACGCACGACGCGGCGATGGCCAACATCCTGAAGTCCTACGACATCCCCGACGAACTCCACAAGGGCGCCCTCTCGCTGGGCGTGTTGAGTGAGTACTACTCACAGACGATGTCGACCAACAAGCACAACATCCTCGACCAGTGGCAAACCTACCAAGACTGCTTGACGATGTTTCCGAGCGAAACCGATACCGTCAAGGAGTATTTCAACAACTTCGCGCGCGACGTAATGAAGAACTATTACGCCCCGGAGATCAGGGACATCGCGAGTCATCAACCGGCGGTCGGTTCGACGCAAACTCCGGATGTCGATTCGCCGCCCCCACCACCCCCTGACGGCGACGGCGACAACGACGGCGATGGCAACAACAACGGGGACGGGGACGGGGACGGCAACAACAACGGCAATGGCAATGGCAACGGCAACGGCAACGGCAACAACGACGGGGACGGAAACAACGACGGCGCCAACAACGGCGGCAACGGGAACGGTGGCGGCAACAACGGCGGCAACGGCAACGGTGGCGGGAACAACGGTCAGAACGGTTCGCCACCACCGTTCTCACCACCGGACTTGAATGCCACGGATCCCGGCGATGGCTCGCAAGGCGACGGGTCCTCTGGCGGTGGATCGCAAGGCGACGGGTCGTCTGGCAACGGCGGTAACGGCACGCCGAAGCAGTCGTTCAACCCACCGCCCCCACCAGAACTGAAGAGTCCGGAACTTCCGGACGGATCCGGGGACGGGTCGGACTCTGACGGTGGATCGCAAGGCGACGGGTCCTCCGGCAACGGCGGTGAAGACACGCCGAAGCAGTCGTTCAACCCGCCGCCCCCACCAGACCTGGAGAGCCCGGACCTTCCGGACGAGCCCGGATCGGACAACCCGGGCAATCCATCCGACGGCACCGACGCCAAGTTCGACCCGTCACACGTGTTCACCGACCCGAAGTCGATCGCGGCCGCGAACAAGCTGTTTGGCGATCCGAAGACGGCGGATGCGGCCAAGAAGCTGTTCGGTGATCCCAAGTTCGCCGATGCCGCCAAGACGCTCTTCGGTGACGGAGCCAAGGGGAACTTGCTCGGTAACCCCAAGGCGCTCGATGCGGCCAAGACGTTGTTCGGCGATCCGGACGCTGCCGACGCGGCCAAGACATTGTTCGGGGACCCGGACACGGCGAAGGACGCGCAGCAGCTACTGAACGATCCGCAGCTGGGCGATCTCGACGAGGCGCTCAAGGACTCTGGCGCACTTCGGGCCGGCGTGCCCGGCGTGCCCGATCTGGACTCGAGCGACCTGCGGGACCTGTACTCCGACGACGGGTCCGGGGGCGACGGCGCAGGGCTCAACGAACTCGGCCGGAGCCTGCTGGGCCAGTCCGGATCGGGCCTGGCCGGCCTCAGCGGCGGCCAGGGCAGCGGCGGCAGCAGCCTGCTGGGCGGGATCCTTGACGGGATCAGCCAGATCGTGCAGACCGCGCAGCAAGGGGCGGATCCACAACCGCCGGGCTTCGGCGGCCCCCCCGGATTCGACGGCGGTCCCGGTAACCCGGGCGACCACCCCGGTGGTCCGGGAGCCCATCCCGGTGGCGGAGCCGGCGGCGCGGGACACGGCGGCGGTGCACCCGGCAAGATGCACCTACCCGGCGCGCCGGTGGCGGCGGCCCATCTGAACCCGGTCATGCACAATCCAATGTCCGCGCTGGCCACCGACGCGGCCCACGCGGGATCCGGCAGCGGAGGCGGTGCACCGGCGGGTGGCGGCGGTCACGGCGGTGGCGGCAAGGGCGGCGAGGGCAAGGATCACAAGGGCAACAAGGCACTTCGTGGCAGTCATAACGGGGAGGATCTGATCGGTCAGCCCGACGCCGTCGTTTCCGTCATCGGCGAAGACGGTTCGGATGGTGGGCCGGGTTGGAGCGTGGACACCTGATGGGCAACGCGATGTCCACCACGGGGCACCCCACGGTTGGGGCGCGGAGTGATCCGAACCGGGCCGGTGGTGGCGGTGTTTCGCGGCGTGAGGTGGGCGCGTTGGATCTGCTCGATCTGCAGCTGATCAACGAACGTCACGGTCGCGACCCCTTGCCGTACCCGTTCATGCTGACCCGACCGACCCGGTTCGAGTTCGTCGACGAGGTGGCCCATTACGCGGCGCAGCTGCCGGACCGTGTGCGCTCGGGGGATTTGAGCGCCTTCGCCAAGTGTCTGGACGCGTGGACCCACGCCGACGTCACCGTGGCCGGGCACGTCCAGTACATCCCGGCCGACACCCCGAGCATCCGGGTACTGGCCTTCCGCACCGGCCAGGCCGGTTACCTGCTGGAACAACAGGCCGACGCGGACGTCGTCGACGTCTATACGGTGTCACCATTCGAGCTGGGCGCGGCCATCGCCCAGGCCATGTGTCTGAAGGGACCCGGGCGTCATCCGCGGATGGTGATCCCCGAGTACCTCCCCATCCGCGCCGCGGTAGTGGATGACGACGAAGTCGTGGTCCGGCACGAGGTGTTCACCGAACCTGGTGCCAAGGTCTCGGTTTCGCAGTTGTCGGCGTACGGCAAGGTGCAGAGCAACTGGCGCCCAGCCAGGGAGTGGGGCCTCGATGCCCGCAAGGAATCCCTGGTCTGGATGCGGATGACGGACGACGGTGACTATCTGGGTGCGCCCGATCGCAGTCGCGGGATCCCGCTGACGGTCGCGCTGCTCGGTGAGCGCATCGACGGTCTGATCGCCGCCGACATCGAGATGCTGCGCGAAGCCCGAGGTGAATCGTGAGTCATCGGGTCGTGCGGTGGTCAGCGGCGAATGCTCTGCCCGCCGAGCGCGTTTGAGAAGTAAAGGCCGAAGGGACGAACGTGAGCAACGAATCGATACGAAATGAATTCGGTCAGGTGCTGGCCTTGGTGCAGGAGCAGATGCGCGACCTGTCCAACATCCAGCAGCAGCGATCGACGCTGATGGCCAAGGCTACGGTGGCCGACGGCACCGTCGAAGTCACCGTGAACGCACAGCGCACGGTGACCAAGACCGTCATCGACGAGTCGTATCTGGACGATCACGAGATCACCGAACTCGGTGCACACATCACCAGCGCAGCGCAGGCCGCGGTCCGTCAATTGGACCAGCGGTCGGAGGCGTTGCTCGCACCGATGAACGAGCGGCGCAAGGCGGTGTCGGAGATCTCGGGCAATGTCATCGGTCTGCCCGGCTTCCGCGAGGCGCTCGCCGAGGTGAACGCGATGGGCGATTCGGCGCGCGCTCAACCCAGCACCACCGAGGACGACGGCGACGACTCATCGTTCCCGACGATCAGGAGTTGATCCATGCCGGAATTCGGAGTTCAACCCAACGATTTGCGTGCCACGTCGAGGGATCTGGCTGACGTGAGCACCAGGATGAAAGGGGTGATGTCGCGGCTCTCGACCAAATTGGCCGCGGAGGGAAGCCCCTGGGGTGACGACGACAGCGGTCGGAAGTTTCGCCACGGAGACAACAACAATGGCTACGACGCGCAGCGGGAGTGGGTGGATGGGTCGGTGGATGCCAAGGCCAAGCTGCTCGATGAGTACTCCGAGGGTCTGCGTACCGGCGCGGACACGCTTGAGCAGACGGATGATGTGTAGTCGCGTCTGAGTCGTTATGTCGATCGATATTCCTCCTGCTCTGCAATGGGTTTCTTA